>JAACEL010000430.1 GCA_011682535.1 Nitrospiraceae bacterium
CGCCCCACAGTGCGGTGAGCGTGAGCGTAAGAAAGCGGAGTTGGACGGTGCGGCTTGGATAGAGATACTTCACGGGAACAAAAACGGCTACCGCCAGAACGGCAACCACGAACAGATTGACCCAGCCGCCCAGCGGCATCATGAAGAGGTAGAAGACGACCACGTTCCAATACGAGGGAAAACCCTTGAAAAAACAGTCGTCCGTCTTGGCGTCGGCCTGACAGAACTGATACGCCGACACCAGCGTCATCGTCAGAGCGGCAGGTAGTCCGCAGCGTGGTGGCACGAGGCCCGACTCATACAGAAAGAACGCTGGCACAATCACATAGGTAAAATAGTCGACTATATTGTCAAGCAAGGCGCCGTCGAACTGCGGCAACACGCGTTTGACATTGCAGAGACGGGCCAATGGCCCATCGACTGAGTCGATTGCGATGGCTACGATCATCCAGACGAATGCCGCAATCCACCGGTGATGGGCCGTTTCGACGATCGCCATCACGCCTGCGGCGCCGCCGCTGGCGGTCAGTAGATGCACCGCCCACGCCATGCACTGGCGCACGGGCAACCCCCGTGGCTGCGCGTCTCTTTCTCTAGAAGCGGGCATAGTCTCTTCTCGGGCAGCGTTTGTGCCTTGGGTACTTGTATGTGCTAATTTATCCGACCTTACGCCCCATCGGCAACAAGCTCAAAGGAAACGCTCATGTTCCGTTCAGAACGCACCATCATTTTCGCTCTCGCCGTCCTCCTCGGCCTGGCCGCGTTCTCCGCCTCCCACGCCGACGACGGCGAAGGGTCCGTCGTCCTCCTCAGCCCATCTTCGTTCGTAGCCGGCACGCGCACCACCGTCGCCTTCGAATTCACCGTCGGAGAGAGCGGGATACCGGTTGGCGGGGGCATCGCGTTGGGTCTCCACCACGCCGCACACTGGGAACCTCCCCAGACCTCGGCCCCGGCCCGGCCCGCGTATGCCACAGTCACTTGCGGCACGCCTGACAACTTCGAGTTGGCTTGGCACAACTGGGCCCCGAAGGGCGCCTTCAGCGACCCCACTCCCAGCGGCGACTCCGACAACATCCATCACCAGGTGCTGATGGCGCGCGTGATGCAGACACCGCTGAAACCTGGCGAGAAGGTCGCGTTTACGCTGGGCGCAAACGACAGGGGGATTCGCCTGCCCGAGGAAGTCGACAAGGACCACTCGTTCCATTTCAGTTCGGACGTGGACGGCGACGGCGTTTACCTCGGCATCGCCCAGCACGTCTACCGCGACATCGTCCCCGCCGCCGCACACCATCTCACGGCCGTCGTCCCCTCGATGCTCGCCGTGGGGAAACCCTTCGAGATTCAGGTCCGCGCGGAAGACGAATTCATCAACCTGGCCACGGATTTCAACGAAACCGTCACAATTCGCGACGAGAACGGCGGCGTGGTCGTCGAATCGCTCAAACTCCGCGATGGAATCGCGACAGCGCAGATTCAGGTGGCCGCGCAAGGCCCCCAGCGTTTCCGGATTGCCGGCGCGGGCCTCGAGGGACGCAGTAATCCGTGCCGCGCGTTCGACACCGTCCCGGAATCGCGCATCTACTGGGGCGACATTCACGGCCACACCCGCATCTCGGACGGGTTGGGGGCAGGAGCGGATGAGTACTTTGCTTTCGGCCGCGACGTGGCCCGCCTGGACGTGTGCGCGCTTACGGATCACGGCCATTTCGACTGGCCGCAGACGAAGGCGGCGGTTCGTAGCTTCTACGAGTCCGGCCGTTTCGTCACGATTCTTGGCCAAGAAGCCGGCGCCGGCGCCGATCACATGAACCTCTACTTCAAGAACGACGACACGCCCCATATCGACGGCTGGGCCACCAAGTACGACCAGTTCTATGGCATGGTCTACACCCAGTATAACCAGGACTCGCCCACCGTGGCCGTCGGCCCGCACCATTTCACCTACCATCGCGGCGACGACCGCTACCCCTTCGGGCTGTGGGACGACCGCACGGCGCGGTTTGTGGAAGTCTACTCCTCCCACGGCACGTCAGAGTACCTCGGCAACCCGCGGCCATGCCCCGGCGCCATTGACGACGACAAGTTCATGCAGGCCGGACTCGCCAAGGGCTTGCGGTTCGGCGTCATCGGCTCGAGCGACAACCACGATTCACATCCCGGCCGCACAACCTGGGGTCACTACCCTGGCGGTCTACTCGCCTTCCGTGCCCCGGAACTGACCCGTGAAGCCATCTGGGACGCACTCTGGAACTACCACGTCTACGCCACCAGCCTCGACCGCATCTACGTCGACTTTGACATCGATGGACAGCCTGTGGGCAGCGATTTCACCGTCACCGGCCCGGTTCGTATCCGCTACGACGTCATCGGTAAGACCGACAACCTGGAGGTCTTCCTACTGCGCGACAACGAGGAGCACCGCAAGCAGACCACCTCGAACGGTGTAGTCGAGGCGACGTTCGAAGACGACCCGCCCAAGGGCGGGCATTTCTATTACCTGCGGGTGGTCCAGGACAACGGTGAACGCGCCTGGTCGACGCCGATATGGATTACGCGGCAGTAGCGGGAGCGGAGCAGGTCCAGTTCCTCGAAGACATGGGGCCACACCCGCACTGGCCGCTTGTCCTGCGTCAGTTGGATCGCTCCCGGATCAGGTCGGACCGCAGTTGGTGACGCGCGGTGAACATCCGCCTGAAGACCAACAGCGCCATCATAATACTGCTCATCGCGGTCGCCCCCGCGATCATGAACATGACCACGATCTGGTATTTCACCGCGTCCAGCGGGTCCGCCCCCTGCAGGATCTGCCCCGTCATCATGCCTGGCAACGACACGATCCCCACCACCATCATCGAGTTGATGATGGGGATCATCCCGCGCCGGACCGCGTCGGCGACCGGGTCACGCGCCGCCTCCCATCGCGTCGCCCCCAGCGCCAACTCCATCTCGATTTCGCCCCTTCGCTCCGAGAAACTCTCCAGCAAGTGGTCCAAACTGAGCGAGAGTCCCGTCAAGCCGTTCCCCAACACCATGCCAAGCAGCGGGATCACGTACTGCGGCGCATACCACGGCTCGACGCGGACGATGACGGCCGTAACAATCAGCGTGGTCGTGAAACTGCTCAAGATCAGGCTGCCGAAGGAACGGAACGCCGCACCCCGGAAGGTCCGCTTCGGTCGTTGCACCGCCGCCCGGCTCGCGAAGACGACCATCAGAATCGCGATGCCCCCCACGGCGAGGCCCCCCTGAACCCCGAAGACCCAACGCAACACGAAGCCGACGAGCAGCAGTTGCACCACCGTGCGCACGGCAGCCAAACCAAGACGGCGTTCCAGCCCCAGCCGCAGCGCAAAGCTGACACCGCCTGCCACTAGTATAAGAAGCGCCGCAACACCGACATCGAAGCTCG
The DNA here is from genome assembly GCA_011682535.1 of Nitrospiraceae bacterium. Classification (GTDB taxonomy): domain Bacteria; phylum Hydrogenedentota; class Hydrogenedentia; order Hydrogenedentales; family SLHB01; genus JAACEL01. The sequence goes on from JAACEL010000430.1 coordinate 3,416, forward strand.
ATAGTTGAAGCGCGCCGCCGGCACTATTCATGGCCCGCCCCCTCATGCACGTGGGGCAGATGCGGCGTCACGTCGAAGACCCGGTCACACCATCGCTCGCAACCACGGCGGTCGTGTGTGACCACCAGAGCGGCGGCGCCTCTGCGTTCGGCCTCCTCGCGCAGAAGGGCTTCAACGACCAGGGCGGCCTCATGGTCGAGTGAATTGGTTGGCTCGTCCAATAGCAGCACATCCGGTTCCAGCAAGAGCGCACGGATCAGATTGACCCGCTGCTGCTCCCCGCCCGAAAGAAGGCGCGCATCGCGGTGCTTGGCGGGACCATCAAGCCGGAGCCGTTTGAGCAACCCTTCCGCCTCCCCCGCCGGGAAGCTTCGAGAACTCACCGCATAGGAGAATGGGCGCTTCAGATTCTCCCAGACCGACGTGTTACGCATAATGGGGCGCTGATCCACCAGGATCACCCGCCTGCGGAACGCCGGCCAACCCTCTTCACCCGCGGGGCGCCCCTCAAGCGACACCGTTCCCCGCTCCATGTCGATCAGCCCTGCAATCGCCCGCAGCAAAGTGCTCTTGCCGCACCCAGAGGGCCCGTTCAACGCCACCAGTTCCGCCCGCCGCAGGCACAAAGACACGCCAGAAAGCAGTTGCGTGTCTCCAACACCCACGCAGACATCCTGGAGTTCCAGCACCGCATCTTTGGCTTCATGAACGGTCAAGATTCGACGACTACTCCCGTCACCGGCGCACGCGAACGTGGGGCGTGCGGCGCGTTCCATGCTTGCGCATTATGCCACAGGCGCCACCGCCAACGCCCGCAAGGGCCATTCCTACCGCGAATGCCGAAAAGCCCTGTTGCACTCTCTGACCCCACTGTGAAACCATAGGAGCGAGGGGCTCTCGAAACAAAAAAGCACAAAGGGGACAACATGACGACCACTGACGAATCACCCCCGCGATCTCTAGACCCCCGATCCTCGCCATTGCGATGGGGTCCTTCCACGCCGTCTTTGGCGCAGTCACGGTCGT
>JAACEL010000431.1 GCA_011682535.1 Nitrospiraceae bacterium
GTTGTTGTCCTTGACAGCCTCTTTGGACGAGCGAATTCTTAAGACAGCAGACCTGGTTCTGGAAAGTGAGCAGACAGGCCTATGGCCTATCCAAAATCTTGGTCTCTGCCGACGATCGGTTCGAGCCCCAGTTTGTTTAGGACAGCAGTGAGAGGATTTCATGATTGATCTGTCGCCAATCTGCGACGGTGAGGGAAAGGCTGACAGGGAATGAAGACGCAGCCATGGCGAGTGAAGGATCCGGGAGGCGCTGAGTTCAGCACCGTTAATTACGAGGAGTGCAGCGGCACGGCGATCTCATGAGCCACGTGGAGTTGGAAAGGCGCCATGCTTGAGCCCTCCCTGGCCACTCATTGGTTGCGGCTATGCCACACGAAGACTGTATCAAAGAGTCGCGGCACACGATGTGGACATCATTGACATTGCCGCCACTCCCGCGCAGAATGCTGGGCCATGGCGAATAAGGGACTGCTTCGACGTCTGGGGCCGGGACTCATCACTGCTTCGGTGGTATTGGGCCCGGGGAGTATCATTGCATCGAGCCGCGCGGGGGCGGAGCAGGGGTATCGTCTGTTGTGGGTGCTGGTGGCGGCGGGGGTGTTCATGGCGGTGTACACCTCGATGGGGGCACGGCTGGGCTGTGTGTTGGACGTGACCCCGCTGACGTACGTAACGCGCCGGTCGGGCCGTTGGCTGGCGGTGCTCACGGGGTTGTCGGCCTTTTTGGTGACGGCGGGTTTTCAGTTCGGCAACAACATGGGCGTGGCGTTCGCCGTCAGCGGCGCCACGGGGACACCGGAATGGATTTGGCCGATCGCGTTTACGGCGGTCTCGCTCTTGTTCTTGTTTACGGCGAAGAGCCTCTACACGGTGCTCGAACGTATCATGAAGATCCTGGTGGCGGTGATGATCGTGTGCTTCTTCGCCAACGTGTGTTTGACGGGCGTGACGGGGCGTGATCTCCTTGGGGGGTTCATCCCCCGGCTCGGCAAGGGCTCCACGCTCATCGCGCGCAGCATGCTGGCCACCACGTTCTCGGTGGTGGCGGCGTTCTACCAAGCGTACCTCGTGCAAGCGAAGCAGTGGCGGCGGGAGGAGATGGGGGACGCGGTGCGCGACGCATGGGTAGGCATCGCCATCCTGGGGCTCATCAGCGCCGCTATCCTCGCCGGGGCGGCCGAGGTGCTGCATGGAACCGCCCAGAGCTTCAAACATGTCGGCGAACTGGCGCAGGCCTTGGGGGGCGTGCTGGGGCCGGGGGCCAATGTCGTGTTCTGCTTCGGTCTGGGTGCGGCGGCGTTCTCGTCGTTCATCGTCAACGCGCTCGTGGGCGGTGCGATGCTGGCCGATGGACTCGGCTTCGACGCGCGCGTCGAGGCGTGGCCCGCTCGGCTTTTGGCGGCGGCGGTGATGGTCATCGGATGCGTGGTGGCGGTGGTCACGTTCCGTTTGGGCGCGGGGGCCACGACGACAACGTCGCTGCTCATTGCCCAGGCCTCCACACTCATCGCCGCGCCCCTGTGCGCGGGGCTGCTGTTCGTGCTGAGCAGCAGCCGGGCCACCATGGGCGACCTGAGGAACAACGCGGTCGCCATGGCCATCGGGATCGTTGGATTCTGCGTCATCCTGGCGCTGTGGGGCGTCACGCTGAAGGGCCTAATCGAGAAGCTGATTTGAGGGCATCCGGCGCACGCGCGGGCCGGGTATGCGCAAATGCAGTTGGGGCGAGCACGGTGGTCCGTGCTCGCCCCAGTTCTTTCCGGCTGAAGGCGCTGTTACAGGGCCGCTTTCAGCGGGGCAGTGTTGTAGCCGGTAAGATCGCTGTCGAGGAAATCGGCTGGAACGGTGGCGCCACCGGGGCCGTAGGAAAGGCCGGCGATGCCACTGTCGGCGTCGACGTCGAGATAGGTAATGCGGATGGTGCCGTCGAAAGACATCTCGATCTGGAAGTCGTTGCCGCCTTGCTTGGCCGCGGTGGGCACGTCTTCGTAGGTAACGACAACCTTGTCGGCGGTCTGTAGGACGGACACGTCGCCGCCGGCCGTCGCATCCACACTGGACAGGCCGGTGATGCGGGGGATGTCGAAATGGTCGGCCAGGCTGATGCCCGCCTTGGCCCCCGCACCGAGACCGAATCCGATCGTGCCCGTGCTGCCGATGTAGAAGGAATCGTAGTTGACGCCGTACAGGCGGACGTTGGCGCCGTACCAGGGGAGCACCTCAATGGGGTCGGCGATCGAAAAGTCGAGTAGGGCGCCGCCGGCCGGATCCTCGGGGAACGCGGCCGCGTCTTCCTGGGTCGCGCCGTAGAAGCTGGGCGAAGCGTTGGGCTCGAAGATGATGCTTTTGTTGGCCACGTCGAGATCGCCGGAAAACTCCTCGGTGAAATAGTCGGGGGCGGTGGTCAATGCCACGACTTTGTTGCCGACGTCGGAGGTGATGTTGACCGCGCCGGACAGGAACGCGGGGGCGGCCTTGGCGGAGTAGCCGCGATCGATAGTCACCGTGACGGTCACCTTGTCATCGGGCCCGGTGCTCTGCCCGGTAACCGGGGCGACATCGATCCATGCTTTGGTAGCGGCCGCCTCGAACACGAGGGTGGTTCCGTTGCTGTTGGCGTTCCAGACTTCGAAGGTCCAGACTGTCTCGTAGGTGTCGGGCGGCGTAACGCCGAAGTGGTGTGAGGTGGCGGACACCTCGACCACGGGCTGCTTCGGGCACCCCACCAATACGACGGTTGCAAGAACGAGCGATATAGACAGACCCACTTGGATGCGTGACATGGCGCTTACCTCCCCTTGTATACAAAGTGCCGCCTTCCGGCTCTGAGGACAAAACACGTGCGGTGCGGTCGATTATTCCGCCTCCACCACTATATATTGTACCGAACACGGGCGCAAATATCAACAGGGGAGGCAAGATGGCGGAATTCCACACGGCCTCATTTGCAGTTAGATTGCGCACTATAATGGATATTCGCACTTATGAATGAATGGCGGGCTTTTATGGTATGCTTTAATGGTGGATTGGCTTCGGTCACGCCGACAGGTGACGCAAGCGTCTGCTGAGCGGGGCTGGTTTCGGAGGGTAGGGCACACGGGGGTTAGGAGCTGTGTTAAAGGGGGTGGAGATGCCGGGAGGGGGCGCCCGGCATCTCCGGTGAGGTGCGTCTCACCAACGTGCGTCGGTGAGACGCAGAGGATTAAGAATCCTCTCTTCGGGGGAAGATCTTAACCGAACAGTTTTCCGCGTAGCGCGAAGAGCCCTGCGCCCACTACCAGAGCTGCGCCCAAAACGGCTACGGCGAACGAACGGCGCTGCTCTGGGGCAGGCGTGTCGTCCGATGCCGCCGCGGCCTTCTCGGCGGAAGTACCGTCGGTGTTGTGTTCAATTGTATCGGGGCCGCTTTGGCGTTGTGCCACGGCCACGGCGGCAGGCTCATCGTCTGCCGCATATTCCGAACCGGTCGCGGATGCCTCCGCGCCGGCGTCCGGCTTCGTTTCCTCGTGAGAACCTGACTCGTCTCCAGGCGGCTCTTCCGCGGCCTCGGCGCCTGGCGTGGCAATGGCCTCACGCACGCGGCTCGCTTCGTCGATAGCACTCGACAAGCGTAGCCCGACCGGTTCCTCGGGCTCGCCGCCAGCTTCGGGGGCCGATGAGCCTCCTCCGCCAAGCGCTGCAACGCCTTGCGGGTCCGCGCCGTCGTTCTCGTCGTCCGGTGTCTTAACGCCGGCGCCTTGGCGTCCGTCGGCATCAGACGCGGGTTCGTTGTCCGGCGTATCCGGTTCTCCCGGCTCCTCGATGTCCTCTTCCACGTAGGGCCGCACGGCACTGTCGATGATGGTTCCATCGGCCGAAGCCAGCGTGGGTTTGCGTATCGCAAGTCCGAGCTTGGCGCCTTCGGCGCCCGCAACCCGCCGCATCGTAATGCTGAGAACCTCTCCTGAGCCAAAAACCGTCTGGTTGACACCCATCATGACGACTTTGTATTCGCCCGGCGTTAACGCGCTGGTCTGGACCTGTTTGTCGGCCAGGCGTGCGTTGGCTTCGGGCGAGGCGCCGACCGGCTGCACGACGTTCGGGTCATATCGAAACGTAAAATCGAGCGCAGCGACGCCAGCACCCACGTCCCCGTCGAGCGTAATGGGGACAACGAGTTGGTCTCCTTCAATTGTAGCCTTGCCTATGCCTAACGTGCCCACTGCGTGGGCCGTAGCCTGAACAAGCAGCATCGCCACGAGTACGATCCTGGTGTGGCTCATGTGTGTTCCCCGCAGAAAGCCCTTTCGGAATTTCCGGTTATTAGTCTAGTTAACATTCGACTGAAACGCAATGGATTGGTGATGCGCGGGCCAGGTCTTGTCAACACCCTATAACCTCTTGTGTTGAAATGGTTAACAACTAAACATCTGGCGCGGACACTTGTATAGTATCCACAAA
>JAACEL010000432.1 GCA_011682535.1 Nitrospiraceae bacterium
ACAGGCCCAACATCGCAATCATTATGACGGACCAGCAACGGGCCGATTTCTTCCGCTCGGAGGGGTTTCCGATGGACGTCATGCCGTTCATGGACGAACTGGGCGCACAGGGCGCACGGTTCTCGCGGGGCTACACACCAAGTCCCCTGTGCGTCCCTGCGCGGTGCAGTCTCTTTACCGGACGTTTTCCAAAAGCCACACGCGTTCGCGAGAACGGCGGCCCTGGAAACCTGTTCGGACCGGATGACCTCGTGACGATTCTCCGATCCTTGGGTTACTCCATCAACTTGGCCGGCAAGAACCACAGCCACCTGACCGCCGGCGACTTCGACTTCTTCTCCCCGTATATGCACCATGGAAGTCAAGCGCCCGAGTCATGCACTGACCAAGAACGCGCCACCGATCGCTGGATTGCCCGGCTGCGGCATCGTGTGAGTCTCGAACCTACGCCCTTTCCTGTGGAATGCCAGCCGCCCGTGCGCGTCGTCCGCGACGCCATCAAATGTGTGGACGCCTGTGGCGATGAGCCGTTTTTTCTCTGGCTTTCGTTTGCCGAGCCGCATAATCCCTACCAAGTGTCCGAGCCTTACTTCAGCATGTTCCCCGAAGAAGAGATCCCCGAACGCTCGGCAGGCCCGGAAGCAATCGATGCCAAGGGCCCCAAGTGGCGGTGGCAGCGGGCTCACATCGAACGAAAAAGCCCCGGATACGACAAACACTGGCGACGGTACCGCGCCAACTACTGTGGGATGCTTCGCCTGATCGATGATCAGATACGGCGGTTCATCAATCACCTGGAAGCCTGTGGCCGGCTTGCGAACACGTTCGTCATCTTCGTGTCCGACCATGGCGACTATGCGGGCGACTACGGCCTACAGCGCAAGGGCATCGAAATGCCCGAATGCCTCATCCGGGTGCCATTCATCATCACAGGACCCGGTATCCCGGCCACGGACTCGCCCCGAGAGGACTTCGTTTCTCTCGTCGACATCATGCCAACGCTATGCGAGGCCCTCGGCGTCGACATGCCCTACGGCGTGCAGGGCCGCAGCCTCTGGCCCATGCTCACAGGCCAGGACTACCCGAAGGACGAGTTCCGCAGCATCTACGCCGAACTGGGTTTTGGCAGCCTTCACTACATGGAATTCGATGACCCCCCGCTTCACTATCCTCTCGAAGGCGATGGCTTCGACGAACTCAACTGCCTCACAATGAGCGGCAACATGAAGATGGTCCGCATGGGGAAATGGAAACTGTGCTTCGACATGATGGGGCGCGGGCAACTCTACGACCTCGAAACCGATCCCGCGGAATTGAACGATCTCTATCATTCATCCGATCATGCCCGGATCCGATCTGCAATGCTCGAAGAGCTACTCAAGTGGACAATCCGGACCGAAGACAACCTCCCCCCGGCACGCTACGTACCCAAGCGCGCCGAACGGAATTGGTACGCGCCACACGTTCAAGAAGACCAGCGGCCGCAGGGACACGAATCCGGCTGAATGAATACCGCCGCCGTGGGACGGCTCCCTGGTGTCATTCGGCTTTGGTCAGCGGCTGGCCTTCGTAGACGATCCGATCGCCGCGGATCTCGAGTTGGATGGCTTGGCCCATGGCTGAGACCTCTACGACCCGGCCTTCGACGCCCCAGGTGCCGACCTCCATGCCGTCGAGCATGAGTTTACCGCCCTCCTCGAACCCGAACTGGCCCAGGTCGGTCTGCCAGCGGGTTCCCGCGAGCGTCGCCGCGGTCAGATCCTTGGCGGCGGGCTGCGGTGCGGCTGGTTCGGACTGTGCCGCCGGGGCGTCTCCGGCCCAGGGCGCCGCGGCGGTGGCATCATCGATCAAGCCGAAGTAGCGGCCACGCCAGAAGGCGTCGACAAAGGCCGCGCCGCCGATTTCGCGCCGGGTGTTCTTCTGGAATTGGAGGCAAAGGTGGGCGTCTTCCCAGGTCTCGCCGGCATCTTTCGAGAGGAACAGGCCGGCCGGCGTGCCTGCGAAAAGCCACGTGGTGTTGCGCGGAACGAACACCGAGTGCACGGCCGGGATATCCAGGCCCGCGGCCTTTTCCTGCCAGGTCGCGCCGCCGTCGGTGGTCTTGAGGACGCCTTTCTGGGCGCTGCCCGTGTAGATGATCGAGGAATCGCGGGGATCGAAGAGCGGTTCGGAGATGTCGCCCCTGATGAGCGACCCAAACAGCGTCATGAGGCCGCCGGTGGCGTACATCTCGTAGAGCGCGCGCATGTCGTTGGACCAGGTCATGCCGCCGTCGGTGGTGACCTGGAACAGGTTTCTCCCGCCCACGCCGGGGTAGTTCACTTTGAGGCCGACCATGGCGTGGTCGGAGTCGTTTGGATCCACGCAGACCCACGGGTAGGTCATGGCGTAACCGCCCAAGCCCACGGGCGCGCCCTGTTGCCACGTGTCCTCGTCGAGCCGCCGCGTAAACGTATCGCCGTCGGCGATGGCGTAGATCCGGCCGTGGCCGCCGTTGCCCAGCGCAAGCGTGAACGACAGGCTGCCGGCCGGCGGTACGTCCTCCGTCAACGTTTCCCAGCGCATGCCCACGTACTTCTCGCCGTAGTCGAGGCTGCGGTAGACGCCTTTGTTGGTGACGGCATACACGAGGAAATCATTGTTCGGATCGACCTGAACGTCCACGGGTGTACCGGCGCCGTCGGGCACCGGCATGCGCTGCCACGTGTAACCGGCCGTGGTGGACACATAGAATCCGTCGTCGCAGGCGGCGTACAGGAGACGAATCTTGCTGCCGGCATCGATGGCGCGGACTGGCGAGCGCAGTCCCTGATCGATGGGTCGCCAGCCAGCAGCGGTGGCGGCGCCATCCCGCGACTGGTACAGGTCGCCGTTGGTGTCGATGGCGTAGATCACCATGGGCGTTTCACCCGGCACGGCCACGTCGGTTACGGTCCGGCTCAGCCATCCATCGGCCCGCAGCAGGTTGCCCTTCCAGATGTACTCATTGTCCCAAGCGGCCGCGTAGACCGGATACGGCGGGCTGAGATCCGGGCGGAGGCTGTTCATGCGAGGGCGCAGCGTCATGTCCGTGGGCCAGGTCTGGAGGGAAAACAGGGCCTCCTTCATGGCCTTCTCGCGGTCGGGCGCGTCGGGTCTCAGGTGGAAGTAGATATAGGTGAACAGACTTTGGGCGTCATTCACGTGGTTGGCCCAGAGCGCGTCGGCCACGACGCGGTACGCATCGAGCAGTTCAGGATCGTCCTCGATCCGGAAGAGATTCTCAAGGTGACAGAATACGTGTTCGGCGTCGTCGTGGTCCTTCTCGGCCCGGAACTCCTTGAGCCCGCGAATGCCATATTGGTCGATGAGTTGGTCATACGTCGCTTTGAATTTGGCGTCGCCCGTGGCGTGATAGGCGATTTTCGCGCCGGAAATGGCCATCATGATCCGGGTGTTCGGCGTCTTGCCGTCGGTGAATCCGAGGATGGGCACGCCTTGCTGGGTTCGGTCCAGTTTGCCGATCGTCAAGTCGTTGTCCACCCACCAACTCACGAGGGCGTCGATGGCCTCGCGGCAGCGGTCCTTCTGCTTGCCCTCGGCGGCCAAGTCATAGTAGTTGCCCATGCCGCGCACGGCTGCGCTGTAGTTGTGATGGCTCGGGTCGCCGGGCCAGCGCAGGTTATCGTACTCGCCCACGCCCTGGTGCCATACGTCTCGCGAGCCGCCACCCCAGCGCTCCGCATAGGACTCGCCGTAGCCCAAGGCATAACCGCGGGCCTGGAAGCCGCGGACCCCGGTCACCAACTGACAGCGGTAGACGGCCTCGAAGATCTCGTCGGCGCGGGCCTTCGCCTTGGCCACCTCGGCCTCAGGTGCGCCGCTCTTTTTCAGGAACGCGTACCGGTACGACGCGCCCGAGAGGTAGTTGGCCGTCCAGCATACCGAGTGGAAGATGTTGCCGATGCCCAGCGTCGTGTTGTCCACGGGACGGCCGTCCAGGGGCACCTCGACCTGCGAGGGGTACAGGCCCAGGATGTTGTGCCGCTCGACGATGTTCTGCTCAAGCAGTTTCTCTTTCACGTCCAGTGGCAGTTTCCACGAGTCGTCCGCCGCCCCGGCGGGCGCGGCGGCGCAGATAAACAAAAAGACGATAAGTGAGGCAAAGATCCATGTACGCACGAGACAGCTCCTTACTTATTGTGCCTTTGGTCCGTTTAAGTTTTCCGTGGGTTCGCTTCGCTCACCCACGGCTACGTGCTGCCAGCCCTTCAGGCCTATCCACCGTTCGGCGCACCCGCGCCCGGAGCGGGGCGTCCGAACCATCCCAGAAGTGGAAACTGGGGATCACTCAGGTCCGGTTTCACAAGGACGAGCTTTCAGGAACAATCGCGTTTTTTCGTTTTTCCAGCGTCATCGTGGATGTCCTTTGTTTCAGGCTACGCCGGCAGTTCGTAACCC
>JAACEL010000433.1 GCA_011682535.1 Nitrospiraceae bacterium
CTGGAAAGCGAGCAAACAGGCCCATGGCCTATCCGAAACGTTGGTCTTTTCCGATGATCGGTCCGAGACTCAGTTTGTTTAGGACAGCAGTGATATCCATCGTTACGTTCGTTTCCGCTCGGACGGTGATCGCTCTGGTGTCGCCGACGGCAGGGCGGAAGCGAAGGTCCGTCTTGCTGCCGCACCCGGCAAGCAGCAACGCGCACAGCGCGATTGTGCACATCATTGTCCCCATCCACAGTTTCTTGCCTTGCATCGATCTTCCTCCCGGTGTGTTCTCGGACGCAGCCTGGTCCCGAATTTTATGCAGAGACGCGGCGACCTGCCGTGTACTACCCCGCCAAAGTGGATTCTATGCGCGCGGGATTTCCCCGTGTGGTTCACTGTATATATTGGGAGTACTCAGTTCAATCCGGACGCGGGGTTTCTATGCAAACGTAGAGGGGTGCAACGAGCAACACTTCCAATGCTCAATGGCGATTCCCGCGGGGAGCGATCATTCGCGCGATGTGTGGCCGTTCAGGAAGGTTTGAAATGTCGCCGTCTTCAGGTTCTGGGCGGCGACGTAGTCGAACGTGATGTCGAGCATGCGCATCTCGGGGTCGAGGCGGTGCAGGCTCCACGGGTGCCAGATGAGGGAAACGAGCGGCATGCCGTCGCGCAGGGCGCGATCGACGAATCCTGTCAAAAGCGGCCTGTTGGTAAATAATTCCGCACTCCGCATTCCGTATTCCGCAGCGGTCTTGAGGAGCTTTGGGAGCGGGGAAACAAAAAGTGGTGGGTTGCTTGACTTAGGGGTATGCACATGTTATTCTTCTTCGCCGTTGTCTTCTCGGGGACCGTTGCGTCTCTGGGGCGAGAAATTCAGTCAGGGAGAAACTCAGTGCCGACGATCAATCAGTTGGTCCGCAAGGCCCGGAAGAAGAAGCAGTCGAAGACGAAAGCGCCTGCATTGAAGTCGTGTCCGCAAGCGTCTGGAACGTGCACTCGCGTGTACACGCAGACGCCGAAGAAACCGAACTCGGCCCTGCGCAAGGTTGCCCGTGTGCGACTGAAGAATGGCATCGAGGTGACTTGCTACATTCCCGGCATTGGCCACAACCTTCAGGAGCACTCGCAGGTGATGATCCGCGGAGGCCGAGTGAAGGATCTCCCCGGCGTGCGCTATCACTTGATTCGTGGTGTGCTGGATGCGACGGGCGACATGGGCGGTCAGTCGATGGTGAAAGATGATGGCGTGCGGAAGGTCCACGAAGGCCGTTGGGTTAGCCGCTCGAAGTACGGCGTGAAGAAAGCCAAGCAGTAGACGGAGACGGTAGGGGAATATGAGAAGAAGAGAAGCTGCAAAGCGTGAGCCGCTGCCCGATCCGAAGTACAACAGCGTGTTGCTTGCGAAGTTCATGAACACGGTCATGCGCCGTGGTAAGAAGAGCCGCGCTGAACAGATTGTGTACGGCGCGTTGGACATAATTCGAGACAAGAAGTCTGGGGAGGATCCACTGGCCGTGTTTTCGACGGCGATAGACAACGCCAAGCCGGTCTTGCAGGTGAAGTCGCGGCGTGTCGGTGGCGCCACGTATCAGGTACCCATTGAGGTTGCTCCCCCCCTGCGAACCGCCCTCGCATTCCGTTGGATCATCGAGTTTTCGCGCAAGCGCGGTGAGCGCACGATGGCAGAGCGTCTGGCTGGGGAGTTGATGGACTGTTTCACCAGCACCGGTGCGACGATGAAACGCCGGGAGGACACCCACCGGATGGCCGAAGCCAACAAGGCGTTCGCCCACTTCCGGTTCTAGTTCTCGACAGACTCAAAGTGTTCTAGCAGTAGGCTTTACGGTAATCTGGTTACTTGGAACGAATCACTTAGCGGAAATCGCGGTGGCGAAGCCACGAAACGGTCGGCGGTGCCACGTTCTGTGGGCGTGGTTAGGCTGTTTCGAGCGATTTCATCACATAGATGTTGCGCCTTGTGCTCGACGTGCTACGCGCAACCCGACAGTTGAATCAACCAAAGGAGCGTAGGGCCCGGATGTCCGGGCGGACTAGCGAGATTAGACGTGTTTACAGGGACGACATACAGATTTGGCCGCTTAGCGGCGGACGCCCAACGGCGTTCGTCTGCGGTCTCGCTGTAAGTTGTTAAGAAAGGTAAACCAGTGACGCGACGCTATCCGCTTAAAAAAACCCGCAACATTGGCATTATGGCCCATATCGACGCCGGCAAGACCACCGTTACTGAACGTGTCTTGTACTACTCCGGTCGAGTACACCGCGTGGGCGAAGTCCATGACGGGACCGCGACCATGGACTACATGGTCCAAGAGCGAGAGCGCGGCATTACCATCACTTCTGCGGCAACCGCCTGTAATTGGAACGGGTTCCGTGTCAACATCATCGACACGCCCGGTCATGTTGACTTTACGGCGGAAGTTGAACGGAGCCTCCGGGTTCTGGACGGCGCCGTAGCGGTCTTCTGCGCCGTCGCGGGGGTTGAGCCCCAGTCCGAGACCGTGTGGCATCAAGCCGATCGATACCGCGTCCCCCGCATTGCGTTTATCAACAAGATGGACCGTGTTGGCGCCGACTTCGAGCGCGCGGTAACCAGCATGCGCGAGCGTTTGGGCGCGGTGGCCGTTCCGATTCAGATTCCGATAGGCGCCGAGGACCAGTTCCGGGGCGTGATCGATCTGATCCGGATGCAATCGGTGACGTGGGTTGGCGACGATCTGGACAGTGAACGGGTCACCGGTGAGATACCTGCCGAGTTGCAGGATCAGGCCGAGGCCATGCGCCACGACCTCCTGGAAGCAGTTGCCGAGGCGGATGCGACCGTGATGGACAAGTACGTCCATGAAGAGGAAGTCTCCGAGGTGGAACTGATCGAAGGGCTGCGTAAGGGCACGATTGCCAACCTCTTCTGTCCGGTGCTGTGCGGCACGGCTTTGAAGAACAAGGGTACGCGTCTGATGCTGGATGCGGCCATCGACTTCCTGCCGGCGCCGACCGACTTGCCGCCGATTGTGGGTAAAAACGTGGGGCGCAAGGAGAAAGATGTCGAGCGGGCGCCTTCGGACGATGAGCCGTTCGCGGCGTTGGCGTTCAAGGTCTTGACCGATCAGCATGTCGGCCGCTTGACGTTCATCCGGGTGTACTCCGGGGTCGTGAAGGCCGGTCAGCAGGTACTCAACACGCGCACGGGAAAGAAGGAGCGCTTGGGCCGCTTGTTGGAAATGCATGCCGACGAGCGCTTGGATCTCGAGGATCTGCGCGCGGGCGACATTGGTGCGGTGATTGGGGCCAAGAACACGACGACCGGCGACACGTTGTGCGACACGAAGCACCCGGTGGTGCTGATGACGGTCGAGTTCCCCGAGCCGGTGGTGCATATTGCCATCGAGCCGCGCACCAAGGCCGACCAGGACCGGTTGTCCGAGGCGTTGCGCCGGCTGAGCGAAGAGGATCCTACGTTCCAGGTTCGCACCGACGACGAGACGGGGCAGACGATTATCGCCGGTATGGGTGAGCTTCATTTGGAGGTGATCGCCGACCGGATGCAGCGTGAGTTCAACGTGCATGCTAACGTGGGCAAGCCCATGGTGGCGTACCGTGAGACGATCACGAAGCGCTGCGAATCTGAAGTTAAGTTCGTGCGGCAGACGGGCGGGCGTGGGCAGTACGGCCATGTGGTGCTGGCGCTGTCGCCTGGCGAGCAGGGCTCGCATTTTACATTTGAAGACAAGACAGTGGGTGGTTCCGTTCCCAAAGAGTTTATCAACTCCGTGGAACGCGGCGCTCGGGATTCCCTGGAGAGCGGAGTCGCTTCCGGTTACCCCACCGTTGACGTGCACGTCGAATTGCTCGACGGTTCGTCGCACGAGGTGGATTCGTCGGAAATGGCGTTCCAGACGGCTGCTTCGATGGCGGTGCGGCAAGGAGTGCCTAAGGGCAAGCCGGTGATGCTTGAGCCGGCCATGCGGGTCGAGGTCGTATGTCCTGAAGAGTACACCGGCGAGGTGATGAACGATTTCACGCGCCGCCGTGGACGCCTCGAGGGCATGGAGCAGACCGGACGCGTGCAGAAGATCCATGCGGTGGTCCCGCTGAGCGAGATGTTTGGCTATGCCAACGACCTTCGCTCGAAGACGCAGGGCCGCGCTGCCCACAGTATGGAATTTTGGCACTACGAAGTGATTCCGTCCAACATCGCCAACAAGATTATGGAGCGGACGGGTAGTTCATACAGATTTCAGTAGGCGCTTGAAGCTCGTGGTACATCGCACGATGCGCAGCGCCGGCTTGAACAGACTAAGGAGACGGCAATGGCCAAGGCAAAATATGAGCGGACGAAGCCGCACGTGAACGTTGGCACGATCGGCCACGTGGACCACGGCAAGACGACGTTGACGAGTGCGA
>JAACEL010000434.1 GCA_011682535.1 Nitrospiraceae bacterium
TGTGGACTGCGGTAGCTTGCTACCGCTTTTCCGGAGGGGAGCTTGCTCCCCGGCGCAAGCGCCCGTAACCCAAACCCACGCTGCACCTTCGAAGGCCGGAAGCAAGCTTGCGCACTCCAAAGAGCCCTTCGGGCTCATCCGTACCGACTTTTGGCAGGGTAATCCAAGTACCACTTGGGAACGAGGCCGATTGCCTGACGCCGCCGCTTCGGCTAACATGGGGTTCTTGGGCTGCTCGCATTGGACGAGGCTGCGGAGTGGTAACTGACGCCACAGAGCTGGACATGAAGGGTAACGCGATGATCATGGCACATCACGGCAACGACCGAAACTGGCATGCGATTGGACTTAACTTCGTGGCTGCGCTGGTACTCGTGGCCACCTTCGGCATGGCGGCCGCAGATGCGGGCGCGGACGGTCCGCTCGACATTGCGCCGCTATGGACAGTCAGTCTGGAAACCTACACGGAGACGGGCGCGTCGCTGGCGGACATCGACGGCGACGGGTTTGCCGAGATCCTCGTCGCCGGACGTGAGGAGATGATCGCGGTGGATGGGGACGGCAGCGTGTTGTGGCGCTGGCGGACGCGCACGCGGTTTATCACGTACCCGGCGGTGCTGACGCGTGCCGGTCAACCGGCGCTCATCTACGCGGCGGGCCACTCGGGACTGTTCACGTGTCTGGACGGATTGGGCCAAGTGGTGTGGCAGGCCGATCTGGCCGGGGGGTCGAGCGAGTCGGCGGCGGCGGTGGGCGACCTGAACGCGGACGGCACGCCGGAGGTCATTCAGACGGACGGCACGGGCGTGGTGTGGGCCTTCAACGCGCTCACCGGCGACGTGGTCTGGCAGACGAAGGTGCAGGGCGCACCGGCCAGTCCCGCCGTGGGCGACCTCGACGGCGACGGGCGCCAGGAAGTGGCCGTGGTCACGACCGAGGGCGTCGCGGTCGTGTTGGACGCTTCGGGCGAGGTGTTGTGGGAACGCTCCATCGGCGGGTCGTCGGAGACGTGGGCGACTTCCGCTCCGGCGCTGTTCGCGGCGTCTGAGGGCGACGTGCGCGTGGTGACGGGCTCCAACGCCAGCGCGGTGATCTGCTTCGACGCCGATGGCAACGTCCTATGGCGGCGGCCGACGCGCGGGGCGATCGCCTCCACCCTCTCCGTCGGCGATTTCGATCTCGACGGACGGGCCGACGTCTTCGTCATCACCCAGTTGGGCGTGGTGTACCGCTTCGACGAGGACGGCGCCGTGCTCTGGGATATCGACATGCAGGGCCGCACGCTGGCGGCGGGGGCCATCCTCGACCTCGACGGCGACGGCCAACTGGAATACGCGCTATCGACGCAAGACGGCCATCTGCTCATCTTCAACCAGGCGGGCGAATTCGTCTTCGACTATCAGTTCGACAATCGCACCATCAACGTAACCCCCGCCTTCGCCGATGTGACCGCCACGTCGGACGGGCTGGAGATGGTGATCACCGGGGGCGAATCGGGCCGGACGTTCTGTTTCTCGACGCCTGCGCCGGTCGACACGCTGCGTCAATGGGCCGCCTACCGCGGCACGGAAAAAAAGCAGGGCGCGTGGTTGGGCCTGGCGAAGGCCGATGCGGTGCGCATGACGCCCACCAACCTCGCCTGGGACCAGATCCGCGTGGGCGAAGACGCCCGGTTCCTCGTCGTCAACCCCAACCCCGGCGACGAAGCCCTCAAGGCGACGGCGGTCTGTGTCCGGCCCGATGGTGCACGGCTTGTCGCCACGTCCCAAGTGCTGGGCAAACGCGGCGAACTCCTCATGCCCGTCCACGCCGTCGCGCCGGGTATGTATCGGTTCTCGTGGACGCTGACGGACGCGAGCGGAAGTGAGGTGTTCGCGGGTTCACGTGAGGTCGATCTAGCCCCCTTCGTGAACGACCGCGCCCTCGCTACGCGCGGATTGACCGCCCTGGGCGACGCGGCGTCGGAGGTCGAGGCCCAACTCCCCCACTCCGCGGCCGCGCTTCGCCGCGAAGCCGTGTTACTCAAGAATGAAACCGAAAACGCCCTGCCGCTGCAGGAAGCCGCGCCCGGCGGCGGCGCACAGGCCGAGAACGCCGCGTTGGCAGCCACCGCGAAACTCAACGCGCGCGCAGGCCGGGCGGTGAACGTCGCCAAGGCCGTCTCGGCCGCCGCCACTCTCGGGCCGGACGCGACGCTCGTCGGGTTTGAGGCCACGCTGTGGGAGAACCGGGCAGTGGACGCGCAACTCCCGCAGGCCGTCGAGAATCCCGTTCAGGTCACCCGCAAGACGACGCCGGGTCAACACGAACCGTTCGCCCTGGGCCTCTTCAACGTCATCGACCGTCCGGTTCAGGCACGCGTGCTCGTCGAAGTAGCCGAAGGCGGCCCCCTGGCCACCGTTCATCGCTCGATCCCCGTGATGGCCGCGATTGGCGAACCTTCGTGGGACGCCCTGCCCGAGATCGACGAGTCGCAGACCATCACGATACCCGCGCTGTCGACGCAGGAGGTCTGGCTCGACTTGGATTGCGGCGCGATCGAGCCGGGCGACCACGCCATCACCGTACGTATCCAGGCGCTCAATGGCGCGGGTGTTATCGACGGCGTCGGTACACCGCAATCGGTCGACCCGCCCGAGACGGTCTTCGAGATCGGTTTGAAGGTACTCCCCTTTGAAATGGCGCCGCCGGGCAGCTTCCGTCTGTGCGCGTGGGCGCGCCTGGACGAACCGAGCATCGCCGACATGCTGGCGCACGGCAACAACGTCTTCATCGGCCCGCACGGCGTGCCGCAGTACGACGCCCAGGGCGCGCGCACCGGCTACGACTACACCGATCTCGACGCCTTCGTACAGCCGTTCCTGGGACACGACGTCATTTTGCTCCTGCAGGGCATGCCGGCCGTTCAGGGCGAATTCGGCGACGCGCGCTATGCGGCCGAACTGGACGCCTATCTCGAAAACCTCGTGGCCCACATGGCCGGACATGGGATCGACACGGACCACTTCGCACTGTATCCGATGGACGAACCCGGCGGCCACGGCTGGCGCGCCATCGATCGGCTGGTGGCCATCGGCAAGATGGTGCGCGCGGTCAATCCCGACGTGATGCTCTACGTCGACGGCGGCGGCGAGTTGCCGATGTTCGAGGCCATGGCCCCCTACATCGACATCTGGTGCCCGGGCGTGTCGATGCTGCCCGAGCAAACGCCGGAGATGGACATCATGCGCACGCGCGGCAAGATGCTGTGGTCCTACGACTGCGGCTACAGCTACGCCCGCCCCGTCGGACCGAATATCAAGAACATCAACATCATCGCCCAGTTCCGCGCCGCCGCGCTCTTCGCATTCCGCCACGGCGCCGTGGGCATGGGGTACTGGTGCTACAACCACGGCGCCACCCCCTGGGCGCGCTCGAAGATGGAATACCCCCTCGTCTACCCCGGCCGAACGAAGCCCGTCACGAGCCGGCGTTGGGAAGCGGTGCGCGAGAGTATCGAGGACTATCGCGTGCTGGCTGCGTTGCGCAAACGCCTCGACGAGACAGGCGCAGAGCCGCTCAGCGACGCCACCCGCACCCGAGTCGAGCAACTGCTCGACGTGCGCCTGCCCGCCCTGCTCGACCAGAGTTTCGCCGAGATGAAACTCGGCTTGGGACGCAACGTGATCGACGCCACCAATAGCGAAGCGGCGTTCAACACGCTTCACGACGAGATGCTGGCCTGCGTGGCGGCTGTCGTAACCGATTCGGCCCGCTAACAGCGCGTCAGAAGGAGTATTCATCCAATGACCATACTCACGTTGTCGATAGCGGCCGTCATGGGCGCCTTGTCCGCGGCCGGGGAAGATAGCGCCCCGCAAGACCTGGCGCCGAATGCGGCCTACTCGTTCCGTCCGTTCGCCGAGGACTACGCCACGCGCCGACAGGTCTTTCTGGACCACTACGCCGAGCGCCCCGGCGGCGTATGGAACAGCATGGTGCGGATGACGCGCGGCGAACCCGCGGATGCGGCCGCCGTTCGCAGCGCCCTGCGCACCATCGATCAGCGCAGGGATTGCGCCGACTTCCGCGTGCTGCCCATGCTCCGCATGCTCTATCAGTTCGGGGACAGCGACACGCTGAGTCCGGAACTCGCTACCGAGATCCGCGAGTCGTTGCTGCGATTCAAGTATTGGCCCGACGAACCGGGCATCGACTCGATGTGTTCGTGGACGGAGAACCACCAGATCGCGTTCGCGGCCGGGGCCTACCTGGCCGGGCAACTCTGGCCCGGCGCCACCTTCAGCAACTCCGGCCACACCGGCCGCGAGAAGATGGCCCAGAACCGACCGCGCATTCTGCGCTGGCTCGACTTCCGCTTCCGGACCGGTTTCAGCGAATGGCTGTCGAACGACTACTACAACCCGAACCTC
>JAACEL010000089.1 GCA_011682535.1 Nitrospiraceae bacterium
CTGGCATAGCGGCACTATGTCGAGGCTTTGTGACGCAGTCAGGCGATGCCGCAACAGCCAGATAGGCGGCATCTCAAGCATGACGCGACACTAGAGCGGATACGGTTCCCTGGGAAACGGACGCCAAACTGGGGATGAGTCAGGCTTACATCAGGATCCGTTGCCGAGCGCGGCATAACATGGTAGGATCGCTCCAGGCTGTTCGAGGTGCGTGGTAAGAATCGAGGAGGCCTGCCATGGCTGGTATGAAGGACGAGCATCGGGTCAATCGGCGTGATTTCCTGGGTAGGGCGGGGTTGACGGCGGCGACGGCTGTAGCGGTGGGGACCGCGGCGCGTGGGGCGAAGGCCGCGGCTAAACAGGCCGATCTGTTGCCAATGATTAAGATCGGCAACTATGACGTCACGCGTCTGGTGACGGGTTACAACCCCATCGGCGGATATTCCCACGCCACCCCGAACGCATCGCGCCACATGCGCGAGTACTTCACCGTCGAGCGCACCGTGGAATTCCTCCAACACTGCGAAGCCCAAGGCATCAACGCGTTTCAGTTCGATCTTAGCGACAAGACTCGCGAGGCTCTGCCCAGGCTCTACGACTCCGGTTCGAAACTTCAGTTCATTTGCCTGCACGCCAAGCGCCGCCATGACGCCCGGCTCAAAGAAGTCATGGCGTACAAGCCCATCGCCGTCGTCCACCATGGCGGCGTGACCGACGCCGCGTTCCGCGCGGGCAAAGCCGATGAGGTTCACGACTTCGTCAAGGCCGTTCACGACGCGGGCGCGTTGGCGGGTGTGTCGTCGCATAACCCTGACAACATCCGGCGCATCGCCGACGAAGGCTGGGAGGCCGACCTGTTCATGGCTTGCTTCCAGAACATCTCGCGCACGAAAGAGGAGATGGCCGAGGAACTTGGTTTTGTGACCGTGGGCGAGCCGTTCATCGAGGAAGACCGCGACAAGATGACGGCCGCCATCCGCGAGGTCGAACAGCCCTGTCTCGGTTTTAAGATCCTCGCCGCGGGACGCCGCTGTTCGAGTAAACGCGCCGTGGGACGCGCCTTCAGCTATGCCTTTGACAACATGAAGAAGACCGACGGTGTTATCGTCGGTATGTTCCCCGTCTACCAGGACGAAGTGGCCCAGAACGCGGCGCATGTCCGGAAGTACGGAAAACTTTGATGGCGCTGCGGTCTCGTTTGCGCGTATCTCTTGCCGTTGCGTTGTTTCTGGGCGTTCCCCTCGCGTTGTTCGCGGTCGAAGATGGCGCGTCCCCCGTGTTTCATATCGTGACGCCCGTCGACCGATGCGTGGTCAACCGCGAGAAACTGGAAATCGTCGTTCTTGATCGGCGGCCGGATACGCCCGCCCTGCGCGTCAATGGGCAACCCATCGAATGGAAACCCTACACGCCGCCATTGTACGCCGCGCAGGCGGCGTTGATCGAGGGCGAGAATACCATCGAGATCGGCGGCCGCACGATCTCGTTGTTCCGAACGAGCGACGGCGCCACGCCTCCGAAAGACTGGCCCGAATTCAAGGCCCACCGCGCCAAGAACGCCGGGTGGCGCGACTGTTCCCTGTGCCACGAGACGGCCCAGAAAGACGAGCGGGTCCGAGTGGGGGAATGGAAGGGATACGACGACACGTGCGCTTCTTGCCATGACGAGGACAATGTGACCGAGACCCACGCGCACACGCTTGACCCCTTGGCGGATTGCGGGTCATGCCACGCCTTCCACGGGACCACCCGCGACACTCTCCTGCGCGGCGAACCCAGGAAGCTGTGCGCCGGGTGCCACGACTGACTCGAACGCTCAGGAACTGCTGGTCCGTTTCACGAGCCGCAGCATCGACGGTGGCGGCAATTTGCCTTCGCGCGGCCGGTCGCGGTTATGGCCGAGGGTTTCCCACTGCAGCATGTAGCGCACCCCGGCCTCGCCGCTCGTGCCCGAGTCGTTGGCACGTTTGATCTGCATCCCCGGGAAATCGCTCTCGACTACCGCCAGCGAGTCCGGCTCCTTCTTCGTTTCGAGCATGCCGACGGGTTTCAGCGTCTTTTCGTCCAGGATCCAGACGCCGTTGCCGTACTTCACATGCCGGTACGACTGTTTCAGCGTCCCCTCGCCGTGGCGGCTTACACCGGACAAACTAATCTCGAATACGATCGAACCGCCGCCACTGAAGTCCCAGCGGTAGTCCCAGTCGCTCGTCTGGTAGATGCGCCAGACGCCATCCTCGAGCCGCGCATTGTAGATCTGCGTGTTCCCGTCGGCGTCGAACTTGTGGTAGCCGATGACGGGCCGCTGCTGCGAGTCGAAGCCGAGCTTGGTGTTGCCGTTGATGATGCCGCCTCCCGCGGGTACCGGGTCGACGATATCGGCGTTGGTCATCGTCAACGGCAATGCAAGCGGTTTTCCGGCGCCGGTTTCCCAATGCACCAGGTCGTCGCTACGCGCATAGGACAGGTCGTGGTTGGTCTCGCAGCCCCCGTGGTCGCGCCACACCCAGCACAGGTGCCACCGGCCGTCCGGGCCCTGCTTCGGGCCGTTCAGGTAGGCGTTCACCTTGCCCTCGCCCGAGGTTAGCGGCTCGTCCATCAACCGGCGCCACGACTGCGTGGCGTGGTCGTACACGTTGTAGATCTGGTCGCCTTCGCCGCTGTGCCCGTCGCGGTAGGTGAAGATGAACTCGCCGTTGCCGCCGCGCATGAACACCGGATAGGTCATGCGCTGCTCGCGTTTACCCACCATCGGCGCTCGCTCGAATGTGGTCACGTCCAGCGGCGTCTTGGTTCGGAAGTACTTCAGCGGCGTCACGTGCAGATTGCCCGACAAATGGATGTAGCCGTCGTCGTCGATGGCCATCGTCACGTAATTGTGGGAATCCCAACCGACCCGCTCCGGCAGCACCGCCTTCTGCCAGACCGCTGAGTCCAGCGTCCGCGAGGCCACCGTGAGCCGCCGCTCCGCGTCGTAGTAGGCCGCGAACTGCTGACCGCCGTGCGTAATCAGGCAGAACCCCACCGGATGCCCGGCCCACACCGGCGCGATGTCGATCGTTTCCACCCCGGGCGTCTGCGCCACGGCGATTCCCAACAGCAGCATGATCGTCACGACTCGAGCCCTCCTCTAGATCCGTCCAACCGGACGATGCGGCCACTATCAGTACTTGGCCAGTTCGGCTTCGAGGATCGGCTTGAAGGCGTCGTACTCTTCCTGGCTGAGTTCCTTGCGGGCCTCGGCGTAGGAGTTGCCGCTCATCGAACGCGAATACGGCTGCACGTTGTAGCCCTTCTCTGCCAGCCAGCGCTTGAAGAACGCGACGCAATTCGGCGCCTTTTGCACGAGCATGTTGGTGGAGTACTGGGCCTCGATGGCGCCCTGAAGGTCGCCCGCCGCGTAGCGGTCGCTGACGGCCTTGATCGTCTGCGGATTGATCGTCGCGCCCTGGCCAATGCACGCGCGGGCGCCCGTCACCAGGCCCGCCAGGAACGCCGTTTCAGCGCCCACGATGAAGCCGAAGTCCTTGCCTTTCAGAGCATAAGTCAGGTTGAAGATGTACTCGGCGCTGGCGCTGGAAAGCTTCATGCCCGCTACGCCCGGTATGTCGGCCAGGCGGCAGACGAGTTCTTCGTCGACGCAGTACGCTTCGGCGGTGCCCGGATTCTGGTAGATCAGCACCGGCACGCCGACCGCGCCGGCGATCGCCTGGAAGTAGTCGACGATAGCGTCGGCGAAGGTCTGTCCGGCGGCGGGACGCATCGGTTCGGGCATCGTGTGCACGACGGCCGCCACGCCCACGCCTTCGGCGTACTTGCTCAACTCGACCGCTTGGTTGAGGTATACCGCGCCGTCCGGCATCGCGTCCCGGTTGCGGTCCCAAATGCCCATCGCGCCCGCCAACACCGGCAGCTTCCCGTCCAAGTGTTCGCAGGCCGTCTTCACGAGTTGACGCGTGTCGGCCTCGTCAAACGTAAACAGTTGCCCCAGACCGCACCGAACGAAACATGCGCTCACGGCTTGCGTCTCGATCAGGTAGTCTAGAATAGCCCGCTGGCCGTCGTCGTCAAGCGACCCGTCCTGGTTGCACGCCGTGAATACTGGCGCGATCGCGCCTTGGACAAAATCCGGTATCATCTTTTGTCTCCGCCTCTGCTTTTGTACCGATAGCCATTGGGAGCCGCCGACCGCCTCTTCGCCGCCGTCGGTGCCCGCTTCTTCTTGCGTTTCTGTGCTCCGATCCCGCGTATTCGCACCATCAACGCCAGGATGATGATCGCCAACACGATTTCCAGATAGATGAGTCCCTGCGGAGTGTAGAGTTCGCGCCTCCAGAACTCCAGATAGGGTGTGGTCCAACCCGGATCGTAGCTGGCGTTAGCCAGGCCGCGGGCGCGTTTCATTGTGGACTGGTCCTTGAACCAACCCGCTACTCGCACGATAGTGCCTACGCCCACGTGCATCAGGCCCACATAGATGACGAACTCCACCGTATACTGGATGGCGGGGAAGGTGTACCGGCGGAAGATGATCGTGGGTGGCGCCAGGACCAGCAGGGCCAGGATGTAGTAGCGGTAGAATTCTTGAAAATGCTGTAAGACGGGTTCCATTGCCAGCCCTCCAATACCTCTCCAGGCGAGTGTATCACAGGGTATTTCGTATGCCAAACAGGGCATTTCGTATGCCCAAAAGATCGCCGGCGGGGAACTGCGCGCGTGGGCATCAGCGCGTGGCCGCCGCGCACCGCGCCAGGGTGTCGGCCACCGCCCGCCGGTACCAGTCTGGGGCGTAGTCGGGCATCTCCGTGGTGCGCAACAGCTTGCGGGCGGCCTCTTCCCAGCCTGCGGCATAGCACGCAGCCGCGAAGGCGTGCGATCCCTTGAGCAGGTGGTCCAGCGGCGGCGAATAGCGGTAGGCGGTCGCCGTGGGTCCGCCCGCGACCGCGGCGAAGAAAGGGTGCGACTCGCGGGTCTCTGGGTGCAACACCGACGGGGACTCCGTTTCCGTGGCGGGTGTTGGGAAACCCGACCGGCGGTAGGTAAGAATGCAGATGAGGGCGTGTTCGAGGAGCGCGTGCCACGAGCGCGATCCGAAACCGCCGACGTTGAGCAACGCCAGCGCTTCCACGTCGTGGCCGTCCTGCAACGACTGCAACATCCGCAGCCAGAACACCGCCTGCCGCGAGAGCAACTCGGGGTACCGTCTTGCTACGGGCTCGAACGCCACATGATCCCAGAAACGGTCGGGATCGAGACCGAGCAGGAAATCGATCACGGGGCGCACGGCGCCCGGCGGCGGCTTCAGGACGTCGAGTTTGAATGGCAGCGGCACGGTAATGCGCTGCCAGAACAGCGCTTTGAGCCAGATGTAGTCCGTGGACGGCGGGATCAAGGCTTCGCGCCACGTTTCGACGGCGCGCAGGTGTTCTCCGTGGCGCCGGTGGAACTCGGCCAGATGGTCTCGCGCGAAAGGACTGTGGGGATTGCGCCGCAGAGCGGCCTGAAAGGCGGCGAAGGCCTGTTTGTATTCGTTTCTCGCCTCGTGGAACGCACCCTGCAGGATGCGGATATTCGATTCCGCCGGCGCCACCTCGACCGCCCGCGACATCAAGCTCTGGGCCTCGGTGGGATTCGTGCCGAGACGCATCAGGGCCAGGCGCGCCAAGCGTTCCGCATCACGGCTGCCTTCGAACTGGTTGCCTTCCAATTGCGCCATCGCCGCCGACTCGTCGCCCTGGGCCAGCAGCGCGTCCACGTCGAGCGCCAACCAGGCGTCGCCTCGTTGCTCATGTCCTCGCCAAAGATCGCGCAAGTCGCGGTAGGCCTCGACCCGTTCCCCTTCGATCTGCACCCGGCCCGCGGTGAGCGACGCGCTTTCCTGACCTGCGAAGGCCTGCGGTACCTCGTCGAACAGTGTCGCCAGCCCCGCCACGTCCTCCAGGCGCTCCAGCGCCTGGATTTCCAGCCGGCCCCACTCCACCCGTGTCTGCGGGTCGGTGACCCACTGCTTGCCCTCGGCCAGCACGAACAGCGTCTCCTGCGGTAGCCCGGCCAGGAGTAGACGCTTGGCTTCGTCGCGCGCGGTCGCCAGGTGCGTCAAGCGGACCTGGCGCTTCCACAGGAACACGCAACCCACGACCAGTGCCGTAGCGGCCGCGACGCTGCCCAGCGTGGCCATGGCGATTCTTGCATTGCACCCCCCAAGAACGAAAGGCAACGCGAGCAGCACCATGCCGTATACCCCTCCGGGTGGCACGACGGGACGCCGGTGTCTCGCAACAACATTAACGAACGGTGTCTCCGGAAACACTTGGCCGTTTCTCCTGCGGAATACCCACACTACGGCACGTGCCCGTATTATACAGACAATGCCCATGTGCAACAGGTTGATGATCTCCCCGAACGCCGGGTAGCGTATTGTGGCGCGCCCGAAGGGTTTGGTTACGCGCGAGATACGCTCAGCCACGCCATCACCCAGTGGGTGAAAGCCGCCCTCGAATTGCCGGCGAGGCTGAGCTTGCTCCGCGCGCCACGGTGAAGTTATCCGATTGGGGTGATCTCCCGTCGAGGTTGTCGTTCTCACTACGCGGTCGTTCAGCCCATTTTCTATGTCAAAAAAACGACTTGTCAATCATGGCCTACGTGCAATGGCGCAAGATGAAAGAAGTTACAAAAACTGGGGATCACTCGGCGCGTAGGCGTGGTTAGACCGTTTCGAGCGATTTGTTCACCAGCCTCGATTCCGGGTCGCTGATGTCGGGTTACGGCTTGGCGACTTGGGCCGCTTGGGGGCACGGGGTTTCTTGGGGGTGGCGGTGGCGGAGGGCTTGGAGATGGTCGGCGTATTGGGTTTGCGCGGTCCGTCTATCGTCATGCGGCCCCGTTTCTTCTCCTTAGCGTTCTTCTTCTCCAATGGGGCGGGCAGCTCGGGAACCGGCGTTGCCGGAGGCCAGGACGGCGCGCCGCCGTGTTCGCGTTGCCATTCAGTCTCGGCGGCGCGGCGCAATTCGGGGCGGCGGCGGAGCACCTTGAGATACTTTGCGTAGCGCGCGCCGAGGCCGGTGGCGTGGCGCACGCGACGGTTCCAGTAGCGAATCCAGTCGCGTCCGGAGGGGTCGCGCGCCAGGGCGGTGTTGCGCCGGTGCCATACCCAGAAATGGTGCGGATAGCGGGCAAAGTGGGCGGTCAGCGCTTCGTAACGTTCGGCGGTTTCCCCCTTCCCCGGCGCCAGCAACGCCCACCATGAATACACGTCAACGTGCGCGGCGGCTTCCTGGTCGAGTTGCTCGAAACAGGCCCGAAGCTCCTCGCGCACGGAGTCGTGGTTGCTGAGATAGCCGTACAATCCGCGGAGGGAATCCGGGGTCGGACGCAATCGCGACGGATGGTCGAGGAAGCGTAGCGCCTGCGCCGGGTGCGCGCGGAGATAGGCCATTGCGCCGCCGTGGTTGCGGCGCAGTTTGGGGTCGCCGAACTCGACGCGGTACAACGCGCCCACCTTGCGGCGCAGGCCCGCGTCCGTGGCGAGACGTTCGAAGTACGCGTCAAACCGATCCTGGACCGCTGGATTGTTCCACAGCGCAGCGTCAAATCCCCAGACGGCCCCGCGATATCCGGTCGTGGTTGTCAGATCGGAGTGGGCCTCCTCGGCGGAGGCGGCTTCAGGATGTGCGTCGAGGTAGGCGAGGTAGCCTCGGTGATGGGCCACGAGTTCGGCGTCCAGGTTGAGGCCCCGCCAGACGGTGTCGAGCAGGACGGGCTCCATCATGTCCGCAAGCGCGCCGGGATCGGCCGCCGCCAGCATGAGGAGCAACGCGCCGATCATGTCAGCCCAAGTTCCGCGGCGAGGTCGAGCACGGTGAACCGGTTGCGCAGGAAACGCGCGTTGCGTTGCGCTTTGCGATACTCCTCGATCGGCGCATCGAGCGCTTCGGGTTCCGTCGCGCCACCGGATTCGCGGATGGCCTGGGCTACTGTCGCCGCCGGGAGCAGTTCCCGCTCGAGACGCTCGCGCAAGTCGGGCAACTGGGCCTGAAAGCGCATGAGTTCCGCCCGCATCGCGGCACGGTCGAGCGACTTTTCAGTCCATTGCGTCTGAACCTCCTCGGCGACGGGACCCCAGTCGTCCGCAATGCATTCGCGGATAGCTTCCTCGGAAGGTTGCGCGTCGAGAAGCGCCTCGATGTCCAACGCGGCCGGTTCGAGGGCCAGCACCTGCTCCCAAAGACCCAGCGTGTAGATTGTAGCGACGCCGACTTGCGCGCCGTGTAGATCGTGGGGGGTGCCGAGGGTGGCGTGTTTCATGTCGAGGTAGTGGGAGATCAGGTGTTCTCCGCCGGAAGCGGGGGCCGACGATCCCGCCACCACCATCGAGAACCCCGCCAGCACGAGCGCCTCGAGTACAAAGGCAACGGCCTCGGGATCGCCGCGTCCGGCGCGTTCGGCCATGGACAGAAGCTTCTCTTGCGTGCCCTCGAAAAAGTCGCCCGGCCGGTCGCAAAAGTAGCCGCCGCGTAGGCGGTGGGCGGCGTACCAGTCGGAGGTCGAAGAGTTCTTGGACAGGAAATCCCCCACTCCGGCGGCCACCATGCGTTGGGGCGCGGTGGCGACGACTTCGGGGTCGGCGAATACGCCCAGCGCGGGCGTGCATGGAGACGTCCGCTTGAGGCCTCGCACTTCCAGTGCGACGATGGATGAGGCGTAACCGTTCATCGACGCCGCCGTGGCGAAAAGCAGCACGGGGCGATCGAGTTCGCTGCCCGCGTACTTGGCCAAGTCGCAGAGGGTTCCCGAACCGAGTCCGACGAAGAAATCGGCGCCGGCGCCGGCGTGCGCAACCTCTTCGCCCAACTCAATCGTCGCATCGAACACCTCACCGCCGTAGACCTTTTCGGTGATGTTTTTGCCCACGGTCCCGAGTTCGCTGAGTAGACGTTCCCCCCCCGCCTGGCGGGTGTTTTCGTCGGACACGACCAGGCAGGAGCCGCCGCAGCGTTCGACCGCGAACCGCGCGAGTTTGCGCGCAGCGTTCTCGCCGATGAAACAGGTCTCGATCGGCAGTTCGTGCGTGACCCCGCATTCGCACGCGAACGATTTCCCCAGACTATGCCACCCCAACTTCTGCATGACGCGGACCTCCAACCTACAGCACGACAACACGGCCAGTATACGTGATGGGGGCGTTGGAAGCACCGTGGCACGACGTTAGCAGGATCCAATCCCCTCCCGGATCGTCAGGGCGCGCGCAAAGTTCGCGCGCAAAGTTAAGGAGCCTAGTCAGAATGAGTTGGCTCCTTAGTACACGTTTTCACAAGTACCATGATGTATAAGAAACCGCCGGATCTTCTTTGACGGGATAACAGGATGCACGGGATGACCGAGAGGAAGGTAAACCGTAGATCACAGCCTGGCGGAGGTAGGGATGAAGAAATCCCTCGAAACGGCCTAACCCCGCCCAAAGGACGGGGTATTCCGGATTGCCATAAAGCAAAGAAGGCTCGTAAGGGAGGTGGGGCGTCTCGCCCCACATTTGCCGGCAAGGCGCCTCGCACCACAATCGGGGGCGAGACGCCCCCGCTCCCCTATATGTCTGATTTGACGTCACGGCACACAGGGATACCAGTCTCCGGACGTTCACCCAGTCCATCCCGTTATCCTGTCCTAAGAACACTTCACCGGAATTGTGAAATGGTGCACTTAGCTTCGCAGAAACACGGCGCCCGGCACGATCTCGAACGTGGCAGGCAGGCGCCCCGGCGCTTCGCCGTCGATATCGAGCAGCACCTCGCCCTCGCTTTCGACCGGCGTGGCCGTGATTTTCCGTCCGCGCAACGCGGTTACGTGAATATTGGCCAAGTGGGCGCCCCGATAGACGCTGGGCAGGTGGCGCAGCAGCGAGACCGAATTGAGGTTGGATAGGATAATGACGTCGAACAGGCCGTCGTCGGGCTTGGCCTTGGGGGCGATCTGCATGCCGCCGCCGAAGAAGCGCCCGTTGCACACCGCCGCCACCGTGATGTTCATCACCTGGTCGAACGCTTCGTCCACCTGAATACGCACGCGTTGATTGCGGTACGTCAGCAACGCCTTCAACATACCCCACTGAAACGCACGTTTGCCGCCGAACGTCTTGGCCCACGTCAGCCGGTTGACGGCCCGATCCGTCGCCCCGCTCAGACCGAAGCTCGCCACGTTGTTGAAGTAACGCTCCACTTCCTCGCCGTGGTCGTCGACGAACGTCAGCCGTCCCAGGTCGACGGACCGGATCTCGCTCGTGGCGAGGCACTCGATCTGCGCGTCGATGTCGAGGGGCCGCTCGAGTGTACGCCGGAAGTCGCCGCCGGTCCCGCTTGTGATCGACGCCAGCATCGCCTCGGGGTTGATGGGCTTCCCGCCCTCGAAGAAGCCGTTGACCACCTCGTTCAGCGTGCCATCGCCGCCCACCGCAATGATCTGCTCCATTCCTTCGTGCAGCGCGCGCGCCGTCAAACTCGTGGCCGACATAGGGGCGTCGGTGAACACCGACTCGATCGGTCCGATGGCGTGGGCCAGACGGGTTTTGACGTCCGGCCACACCGCCCCCGTGCGATCGCCCCAGGAGTGCGGGTTTACGATCGCCAGGGTGCGCGCCCAGGACGTGAACTTGGCCATCGCCCGGTCGATCTGCGCCGTGCGTGCCGCGTCGTCCCAGCCCAGTTCCTCCGCCATGATCGCCGCTACACGCGCCACTACGTCGTCGCCCGGCGGCCCCAGCGTGCCCAGTCCCGTCCGGCGAAACAGTACGTCGTCCACCGTCACCGCCATCTCATGGCGTACCGCATGCACCACCTCCGCGGCAATGTCCGGATAGCGCGGGGACAGCCGCTCCATCAGGGCGCCCTTCTCCTCTGCCAACGCCAGCACATCGTCCATGTGGCTGCCGTAGTTGCGCACCAGGTTCTCGACGATGTCCTCGGGCAGGGCGTGGCTTTCCAGAGCCTGCTCGCGGTACTCCGCGAACCGGCCTACGTTTCCACCGAAAGTTGGCGTCTCAGCCGTTGTGGAAGCGGTTGGGGAAAGGTTGAGCTTCTCGATGGCCAGATCCACGACCTGCTCGGCCAAGCTGCGCGACGTCGTCCACTTCCCCCCGATCACGGTCACGACACCCGCCACCCCTTCCTCGGCCTCGTGGTCGTAGACCTCCGCCGCCCGGCTCGCCCCGTACGAGTCCTTCTCCTCCGGCTCTGCCCCATCCTCGTCCGTTTCCTTTGCCGGCACATTCGTGGCCGGATCCACGATCGGCCGCAGCCCGCAGTAGAAGTGCAGCACGTCCGATCGGAGCAATCGCGCGCCCGGGTAGCCCTCGTTGATCACCGCCAGGAAGTCCACGATATCCTTCTCCGTCACCGACACCTTGTCCGGATCGCCTTCGTACACCGTGTCCGTCGTGCCCAGCAGCGAATGGCCCCGCCACGGAAGGATGAAGAAGTGCGTCGATTCGCCCAACACCGCCACGGCATGCCCGTTCGTGATCGAGCGCGTGATAAGGTGGATGCCTTTCGAGCGCAAGAGCCGCCGTTCCGTGTGGCTGCCTCCGGCGCGATGGTTGTGGAGGGCGGCCATCAGCAGGTCGGCCCAAGGCCCCGCCGCGTTGATCACCATTCGGCCACGTACCGCGAACTCGTCTTCGCGATCCACGTCCGGCTGCGCGCAAGGCATATGGCCACGCACACGCACACCGCACACACGATCGCCTTCCACGATGAAACCGACCGCCTCGGCGTAATTGGCGACTTCGGCCCCGAGTTCGACGGCCGACAGAATGCAGTCCAGCGCCAGGCGCTCCGGCGAGTACATCTGGTAATCGTAGAACACCATCGCGCCCGAAAGATCGTCCGTTTCCAGTCCCGGCTCCGCCTCGATAGCCTCCGCCCGCGTCAAGTGCTTGTGCGGCGGGATCTCTTTGTCCGGATCGTCGAGGCGGTTGCGATCATAGGCCAGCCAATCGTAAGCCGTCAGACCGATGGCCATCTTGAGACGTCCCCGGATGCGCTCCTTCGTGCTGGTCGGCATCAGGAACGTCAGCGGGTCCACCAGATGGGCCGCCGTGTTCGACCAGATACGGCGCTCGCGCAGCGACTCGCGCACCAGGCCGATTTCCAGATTCTGGAGATAGCGCAAGCCGCCGTGGATCAGCTTCGAGGAAGCCGCGGAAGTCGCCCCCGCGAAATCAGCCTTCTCCACCAGCCCCACCGACAGGCCCCGTAGCGCCGCATCGCGCGCGATGCAGGCTCCCGAGATCCCCCCGCCCACGATGAGGACATCGTAGGTCTTACCCGTCATCGCGGAAAGGTCACGTTTCATGGCTCACCCGATCCATCGATCCGTCCCTCCGCGTGTCACCCCGTTGGCGCGGCGCTCCCCAAGATTGACCACCTACCTGCTTTATCTTATAACACTGCGCGCGATGCGATTTCTTCACTGGTGGCTTGACGCAGTTGATCCAGGTATCGGGGCACGGCCGTCATGGGATCTTCTTCGGCTTCGTATTCGAGGGCGAGGTAGCCGCGATAGTTGGCGTCGCGCAGGATGCCGACGATGCGCGCGAAGTCGGCGGGCTCGCGTCCGCCGCCATCGGCTTTGGCGACTTGGACCTTGACCTGAACGGTGATGGCTTTGGGGGCGAGTTGGGCGATATTTTCGTAGGGTTGGGTGTGAAAATTGCCGGTGTCGAGATTGACGCCGAACCATTCGTGGTCGACGGCTTCGACGATCTTGAGGACGGCTTCGGCGGTCTCGGTAAGGTGGCCGTGGTTTTCGAGGCCGAGGAAAACGCCGCGGGTTCCGGCGTAGTCACAGCATTCTTTGGCGCACTCGGCCATCCAGGCGAGTTGCTGTTCGCGGGGGACGTTGTTGCGGGGTTTGCTGCCCGCGAAGATGCGAATGCTGGGGGCGCCGAATTCGGCGGCATGGTCGACCCATTTCTTGACGTGGGCGATTTCACGATCGCGTGCCTGGCCGGGGGGCAGACAGAAGTTGTTGCGGATGGCGGTTCCGGAGATGTCGAGGCCGAGTTTGAAGGCCTTGGCTTTGAGGGAGTGGAGGTAAGCCTTGTCTTCGGAGGAGAAGTAGTAGGAGGTGGGTTCGATGGCGTCGAGCCGCCACATGGCGGCCAGTTCGAAGAGGTCGTGGAGGGTCATTTTGCCCGGTTTGCCGCCGCTGGGCAGGTACTGGCGGAAGGAGTAGGCGGCGAGGCTGAGTCCGAACTGGGCCGCGATCGTACCTTCGCCGGAGGATAGTGTCGTGGGTACGACGGCGGCATGGCCTACGCCGGTCGCGGCAGTGGCGGCGAGGGCGATGCCGGCTTTGAGGAGTTGTCTGCGGGTGGGTTGCACGAGGGACCTCCTGTCCCGGCTATTGGGATATTCTCACTTTGGCGAGATAGATGCTGGTGCGTTCTTCGTGCGAGGAGTAGTAGCTGACCCAGAGCAAGGCCATACCATGCCGGGGTAGCTGGTGTCGCCGCCGGAGGGCAGCGTGAGGAATTCGGTGATGGTTCCCGCGTCGGGATCCACCCAGCAGAGGGCGGTCCGGGCTCCGTTGTCGTAGAGCCGCACCGCGGCGACGAAGCGGCCATCGGGGATCTGGATCATGCAAGGCCCGCCGATCCGAACCTTGAGATCCTGCCAAGTCCAGTCGGTATAGGGCGGCGCGGCGCGTCCGAGCAGGCCGGTATTGAGTTCGGGGTCGCCGTCGCGCCGTAGCAGGCACAGGCAGGTGTCGTCCTCGAGGAACACCATGGACGACTCATTGGAGTATTCCTTGTCGCGCAAGACGTCGACGAGGGTCTCGAAGTTGCGTCCGTCCTGACTCTTGTAGAGGCGGATGAGGCGGCTATCGGAAACGGTGGCGTATCCGATGCCGTAGGCGACGCCTTTGTGCCAGGTGACGCGCCACAACCAGACGTTGGGGTCGCCGATTGGGACGCCTTTGGTCCAGGTGCGTCCGTCCTCGGAGAAATAGGCCATGGTCTGGTGTTTGGCGGCGGCGGGTTGGTGTAGGGCGGCGGCGCCGGAGAGCATGAGGCGGCCGTCGGGGGTGATGGTAATCTGCGCGTCGCGCAAGTCGGCGATAGGCGAGGTGATGCGCGCGGCCGATGTCCAAGTTTCGCCGTCGGCCGAGGTGATGACCCGCAGTGCGCCGTCGGGCGACACGTGGCCCTGTCCCTCGCGGAACACGCAGTACCAGGCGTCCTTGAATCGGATTAGATTGGTGAAGGCATTGTGGGGCGCCTCGTCCCAGATCTTGCGGCATTCCACGATAGTGGCCTCCGGTTGTGGGGTCTGAGCGGCCGCGGTCAGACACAGCGCCAGACCTGTGAGCAGCAGGATTGATCGAGTCAGCATGGTTGTCCTCCCTGTTAAGATGGCGTGTTCGATCCCCGCCGTTGTCCCAACACGATTCTAGCGCGCGGGGCACGGGCCAGACAAGCGCGGATGTTCGGCCCAAATACGCGGGTAAAAACAGGCCGTGTCGCCGATTGGAGACGTTGGACACGTGAAACGCGCCCACGGGTTGGTCTATTGCGGAATGCGGATTGCGGATTGCGGATTGCGGAATACTGTTCCTGTCGCTTAAAGTGTAGCGAAAAGGGGCAACCCGATTTTGGAAACAGTGGTACAACCGAGCCATACGCAGCCAGATCGAGCCTTTGAAGAAGTTTGCAAGGAAACTCAAAGAACGGCTTCCTGGAATTCTTTCTCACTGTCGATACCCCTTCAACACTAGCGTTCTTGAAGGCATCAACAACAAGATCAAGGTCATCAAGCGAATGGCATACGGATTCCGAGATGATGAGTATTTCTTCCTAAGAATCCGTCAAGCCTTTCCCGGAATATGACGAAGAACCGAAATTTTTGGGACGGACAGGGGTGAACCTCGACTGGTGCGATCCGGCGACGGGCAATATGATTGCCTCCCCTCGTATTGCGCTTTCCGCCGGCGACTGTAGTCTTACTGCGCCGGCCGATATGCCGGGCGAGGCAGCACTGTCAGAATGTCAAAGGTCTCCGAATAGAGCAATGCCAGAAGCCCCGGCCGACCCGAAGCGACCGTGTGGACGATCGAGAATTCAAGCTGCGTCGGCAATCCTTTTGACGTCGCAGCCAAGGTCCCCTTCGCTCACGAACCCAGCGGCGATGAGTCCTGCAAACCGGATTGGGCGATAGCGATTGGCGATAATGGATGGGAGAATGATCGGGATGTATGCAGACCATAAGACATGCACTGCGCTGATAGTTTTGTTGCTTGCGCTGTTCAGTGAGCATGTTCATGCGGAACTTGCCAAAGGCGCGCTGGCCGGTGAACGGCCGCGCGTTATCGTTTCCACCGATATTGGCGGCTCCGACCCGGACGATTTTCAGTCAATGGTGCATCTGTTGATATACGCGGATGTTTTGGATATGGAAGGACTGATTTCTTCTCCCCCAGGAGGTGGGCGCGTAGGCCATATTCACGAGACAATCGCCGCTTACGAGCGAGATTACTCCCAGTTCAAGCAGCACAGCCCGACCTATCCCGCACCGGGGCGATTGCGTGGACTGGTAAAGCAGGGTGCGCTGAATTCCTCCCCGATCGAAGGGTTCAGCCAAGCCACGGAGGGCTCCAATTGGCTAATCCACTGCGCCGGGGCCGATGACGAACGCCCACTGTACGTCCTTGTCTGGGGTTCTATCACCGACGTCGCCCAGGCTGTCCACGACGTGCCCGGCATCAAAAAGAAGCTGCGCGTGTACTCCATTGCCTCTTGGAATACCGCAATGGACCAGGCCGCCAGAGACTATCTGTACAAGAATCATCCCGATCTCTGGTGGATTGAGGCCGACACAACATTCCGCGGCATGTATGTCGGGGGAAACCAGAAGGGCGATCTCGGCAACAGCGCCTTTCTCAAGCAACATGTCAGCGGCCATGGGGCGCTGGGCGATTTCCTGGTGGCCAAGAAAGCGGACATCAAGATGGGCGATACGCCCTCATTGCTCTATCTGCTCAAGGGCGATCCCGATGCGCCGGAAGGCGCGCACTGGGGCGGAAGTTTTGTGAAGACCGATCATGGCCCGAACTACTGGACGGACAATCCCGATCCTTCACTGAACGAAGGCAAGTATCCAGGAGCAAAGACGGTGAATCAATGGCGCGAGGCCTACCTTCGCGACTGGCAAACTCGCATGAATTGGGCGGCAACCGGAATGTGATCCATCTGCCCGGTGAGGAGTTTACCGGCCCGCTCACTTTCGCCCGTTTCTGGTTGGAAACCGTGGTCGAATGGGAAATGGAAACCGGCAAAGATGTTAATCTCGGTATCGGCGCCACCAAGGACGTACTCGACGCCCTGCTTGAAGACCCGCAGATCGGGCCGCACATCGACTCGATTGATCTGCGTTACTGGTGGACCAAGTCGGATGGCACCCTCTTCGCACCTCGCGGGGGAACCGAGTTGCCGGGCCGCGGACTCGAGAGTGGTTCACGGCAATCCAACGAAACAACCCTCGAACTGAACTACAGGAAGATTCGGGCCTACCGCGACCGCTACCCGGACAAGGCCATCATTGATGCCTTGGACGCGGACAGGAAGGCCTCGTGGGCCTTTTTTGCGGCAGGCGGAAGCCTTCTTGTACGAGGCCAACTCGAGTACCCCGGCCATGGCGATCCAGAAACATACGGACCGCCCCTGGGCGTGGACGAAATCCTGCCGACCTACAATTTCCTGCGTCAAAACATGGCAGAATACATCCCCCGGATGCGTCCCATGGACCTTACGCAGGGCAGTGGCCCACCGGTATGGTGTCTGGCCGATCCTGGGCACGTTTACTTGGCCTACCTGCCGCAAGGCGGAAAGGCGGCATTCGAACGAAGCGGCGTAGGCGGGGCGTTCCAAGCGCAGTGGTTCAACCCACGCAATGGCGATCTGTTTGCCGTAACCCAAGACTCGACGGCGCAAGATCAGCCGATCGAATTCGCGGCCCCGGACCAGCAAGACTGGGCACTGATGCTGAAGATAGGGTAACCCGGTCGGATTCTCCGGCGTTCCCCGAATCTTTGCCCACGTTCTTGACGCGAGCCTCCATAGAAAGGGGACATTTGATGAATTGCAGGCGTTTGCGACAATGCGCCATGCTCGTGGTGGTGATTGGACTCAACCTTTCTTTCGCAGATGCAGCGGAGTCTACCACTGACAAGGATGGCGAGATGGACCTTGGTGCGCGAACCGTACAGATGTGGGAGACGGTCGACTACCGGTTGAGCAACCCGACTTGGTCCGGGAATCCGTTCGATCTGGTGGCCACTGTAATCTTTGTTCATGCTCAAGAGACCCGCACCACCGAGATGTTTTATGTCGGAGACGACACCTGGAAGTTCCGCTTTGTTGGCACGCGAACCGGTATCTGGAACTTCACGACGGTGAGCAGTGACGCCGATCTTGACGGGCATACGGGCTCATTGCTCGTGGGACCGCGACGCAACACCGCCATAAAGGGGTTCTTGACGCATGTGGGGAACAAGTACGCCATCATGGAGGAAGACATCGACCATGTCGAGGGCTACGTCTATGATGCCTTCATGAATCAGCAGGACTACGAACAGCAACACGAACACCCCTCAAGAATTCTGGGGGACCCGAGCCGGGCCGGTCTCATCGAGGACTACTGGAACAACACCCGAGACAATGGCTTCAATATTTACTTTTTCGCCGTTTTCTACAGTTGGTTCCGGATGGGCGCGCTGAGCATAGACGATTTTTCCAGCGGCGCCGATCCCGGCCTGGACCAACCCGATCCGGCCCTGTTTGACGCCCTGGAACATGCCATCAAGTACGCACACGAACGGGGCGGGCGTACCCATATCTGGGCCTGGGGTGACAATGGCCGCAGGCAGACGCCCAATAATCTGGGCGACGGATTCCGAGGCCGGAGACATCGGCGGCTCATCCGCTACATGGCCGCGCGACTGGGCCCACTGCCCGGATGGGCGGTGAATTTCGGCTTCGACACGGTCGAAATGCCGAACGCCGAGGCAGACTGTGCCTGGTGGGCCGACCAAATGAATGAGACGATGGGCTGGCCCCATATCTTGACTTCCCGCGGGTGGAACCACGAGAGTTTCGGCGCGCACTCCTACGCCGGATTCGGAGGCAATCCCTACGACTTGGAGACCACCGACAAGGGGCCGGCCGATTATGATGAGATCAGGCAGGACATGGAGACTCACACGGACAAACCTTCCATCTACGAGGAGCGCCACACGTATAACCGGTGGCAATGCTGGCCGCAGAGCGTGCACAATCCAGATCGGTTGGATGAAACCGGCTCTTGTCGGCTGATTTGGTGGGAGGCAATGGCCGGAGGAATGGGCGGTTTTTTCGGCCACTTTTCGGAGCGGTTCAACCAGTATGGGCCATTCGATCCGGATGGCCCATGTGGGTACCATCCCGACTCGCTCAAGCGGGCGTTCCGCACGTACCGGGAATTTTGGAAGGACGGGCGGCTGAAACTGAGCATGTCGCCGGACAATAGTCGCGTCCGTGGGGCTACGGGATATTGCCTGGCCGCAGCCGATAAGAAACACTTCATCTTCTTCGTTGAAGATGCGGACTCGGTGACGGTAGACCTCAGCGGCATGCCCGGTCGGCAGCCAGCCATGGCGGTAGACACGAAGGCGGAGTACCGGGAAACTGACATGGGCGGCCTGACCGCGGGCACCCACACGATTAACTTGGGCGTGCCCTCTGATTGGGTTATTGCTGTCGGGCTCTTCGGTCAGCAGGGGGCTAGATGATGGAGCGGCGCGAATAGCAAGAATAGCGGTCGAGGAGTAGGGCCTTCTTGGTGGCGTCCCGTGAGTTAGGACCTCGGGTGCTATGGCGGCGCTTCGAGTGCGCGCTTCCCAAGGCCGAGGAAAGTCCACGGAGAGGGTGCGTTTTGAGTCGTCCACGGCGCTTCCCAAAACTCAGCCGAAGCGGGAGTTTTTCAATCCGCCTTGCCCTGTAGCTTGCGGCCTAGCTTCAGGCCTTGCTGTCTGTGGGACTATAGCCCTGAATCCGTCATCGGCTGTCAAAACCAACCCACTGAAATCTGCCACCCGAAACTGCTGCGATATTGGATGAAGCGAAGGAATTGGAGGACCGCAGGTATCGAACCGGCACGCGCCCTGCCCCTCGCAGTATGGTAGAGGAGGCATTTCCGATAGTTTCTCGAGGCGAGCAACCAGTTCCTATTCCAGTCCGCTATGCTAGCCGCCGCAGGCGGGGTCTTTGGGACGGCCATTGGCCTAGGTCGCAGTGCTGTTGGTATCGGGATTGGGCTACGCACAAGCGATTGTATCCTGGCGCGCCGTGGCGATTAGTCGTGGCTTATCTGTGGTCGCGGGGGTGGCGTTCGGTATTTACCCGGCTATGCGTGCAGCCAAACTTGAACCCATTGAGGCCCTTAGAGCGCAATAGCACGAAGACTGACCAAGTCCCACCTAATCCACTAACTTCGCCCGCGGGAATCCATCGGAATCTGATCTGATTTCTTACGGGTTTGTCAGGAAATCTTAAGTTGTTGGAGGGCGTGCGATGACGGATAATGGCTGCCAAAGGAAAGGAGTGGGACGCGTGCGGATTCTGGTTGTGGAGGACGACAAGAAGGTGGCTGCAGCGTTGAAGGAGGGACTCGAGGCGGCACGCTATGAGGTAACGGTTACCCA
>JAACEL010000435.1 GCA_011682535.1 Nitrospiraceae bacterium
GGAATACCGCATCCCACGATGTGAGCGGCAATCGCCCCCCCCATCACGCCCGAACCCAGCACTGCAACACGCTTGATTTCCCGCATTTTTCACAGCCTCCTTCTCGAAACCACGCTTACTGCAACCAACGGTTACTGCGGTCCCTTACACAATTAAGCGAAAGGGAACGCCATCGTACACATTTACCGAAGTGCGATCAAGGAGGCTTCTCAGGTCGTCTCGCCCAGGACCGCCCTATTTGTGAAGACTTTCACGGTAATCCGGCAGCGCCACACCGCCCGCCCCAACATGGCATCGATACCCGAACCCCATGACTGCGACCTGACGCACGTTTGACACCGTGCCCTTTGCTGGGCTAGGCTGAGCTACGGTTGACGGGGAATACCGTCCCGCGTCATCGTTCACCGTTGAAAACACGTTAGATGTGACTGAAGACACAGGCCAACGCCGCGTCCGAGGGATACCCCTCAGACCAGCTCTTTGGAGAATCGCCCCATGAACCGCCGTGTTCAGAGTTTGATCGTCCTTTCCATGCTCGTAGCCTTGGCCGGTTGCATCACCATGCCGCGCCAGCCCGGGTTGAAAGACGCCCTCATTACCCCCAGCGATCTCAAGCCCGGCGACACCGCCATCATCACCGTCAAGGTCGACGACCGCCATGGCGTGGTGCACCATGTCGAAGGCATCGTGCTCGAAGATCCATCGATCAAACTGAAACTGCGCGACGACGGAAAAGACCCCGACAAGACCGCCGACGACCAGATCTGGACGCTCAAGGTCGACGTGCCGTTCCAAGCGCCGACCGGCAGCTTCGCCCTGCAACTGACGGCCTATCGGGCCGACGGCACCGTCGTGCCGGTGCGCGACGCCGAGGGACGCACCGTGCCCCTCGCCGCCTACGTCGACGTCGTCATCGCCAACCCGTAGGTCCATTCATGCGGTCAACGCTGTTGTTCTCTGCCCTGCTCGCCTTTTCGTCCGTTGCGGCGGCTGCGCCGCCGAACGTCGTGCTGCTCTCCGTCGACACGCTCCGCGCCGACCACCTCGGATGCTACGGCTACAAACTCGACACCTCGCCCCACATCGACCGGTTCGCCAAGGAAGCGCTGCTGTTCGAAGACTGCGTCTGCGAAGTCCCCCTCACCAACCCCTCCTTCGGCGCCATGCTCTCCTCACGCTACCCCCGCTCCACCGGCACCGTCCGCAACGGCCTCAAAATGCCCGCCGACGTCCCCCTCATCACCGAAGCCTTCCGGACCGCCGGATACCAGACCGCCTGTGTCCAAAGCAACTGGACCCTGCGCGCGGGACTGTCCCGCCTCGACCGCGGCTTCGACCTCTACCGCGACGACTTTGAAACCAAGCGCTGGGGCGTCATGAAAGGCGAACGCTACGCCGACAAAGTCACCGAGGTCGCGCTCGAGATCATCGAAGACCGCGACCAAGACCGCCCCTTCTTCTACTGGATCCACTACTCCGACCCCCACGCCCCCTACCGCTTCCACAAGAAATTCAACCCCGCCGGGCGCAAACTGTGGCGCGTCACCGGCCACGACCGCGTCACCGTCAAATACGATTCCGAGATCGCCTTCACCGACCACCACATCGGCCGCCTGCTCGACGCGCTCCCCCGAGAAAACACCGTCATCCTCTTCGTCGCCGACCACGGCGAAAGCCTCTACGAACACAACTACCTCGGCCACGGCCGCCGCATCTACCAGACCAACCAACACGTGCCCCTGATCATCCGCGGTCCCGGCATCGCCCCCGGCCGCACCCCCGCCCCCGCCTGCATCCTCGACGTCGGACCCACACTGCTCGCCCTCGCCGGCCTCACCCCCGCCCCCGGCATGCTGGGCGTCGACCTGCTCAACGGCAGCGTGCCCAACGGCCGCGCCCGCCACATCGAAACCTACGGCGGCGCCGTACCCAAACTGCCCGGCGCCAAAGCCCTCATGGCCGACCGTCCCCCCATGCGCCGCGGCGTCATTCAAGAAGGCTGGAAACTCATCCTCGGCGGCGACGGCCCCGAACTCTTCCACCTGTCCAACGACCCCCTCGAAGGCGACAACGTGGCCGACAGCCACCCCGATCGCGTCACCCGATTCACCACCCTAATCAACACCTGGGACCAAGCCCACCCCCGGTCCGCCACCATCGACGCCGCCGACCTCACCAAAGACGACCTGCAGGCCCTTGAGGCGCTGGGGTATCTCGAGTAGCGCGTCACGCCACGGGCTTACAGTACCGCGCATCCGTGTCCATCTGTGTTCATCTGTGGATCACCCTCCCTCCAGCGACCCCGGCACCACCGCCCACTCGCCCACTCCCTGTCAAACCCGGCGCCTCAGTTGCCTTGTCTGGAACGATCAGGTACATTGTTGTTCTGAGGTCTGACGCTGTGTATATGAGAGTTGTGTTGCGAGAGCCGACATGCCAAAGGTAAGCCCAGACATTCTGCGGTGGGCCCGCGAGACTGCGGGGCTGACAACTGAAGAAGCCGCGAAGAAACTCCGTCTCGATCCTAAGCGGGGCGTGTCGGCTGTTGACCGTTTGGTCGCCCTTGAAGCCGGCGCGGACGCGCCGACTCGTCCAATGCTCGTTAGAATGGCGAAGCAGTATCACCGGCCACTCCTCGCTTTCTACATGTCTGCCCCTCCTCAGCGAGGCGATCGAGGCCAGGATTTCCGCACTCTGCCCGAGGGACGCGCGGTGGCGGACGAGGCGCTTCTCGATGCGCTGATCCGCGATATCCAAGCACGGCAGAGCATGGTC
This sequence comes from Nitrospiraceae bacterium, assembly GCA_011682535.1. GTDB lineage: Bacteria > Hydrogenedentota > Hydrogenedentia > Hydrogenedentales > SLHB01 > JAACEL01. The sequence goes on from JAACEL010000435.1 coordinate 2,776, forward strand.
CGGGCCGTGCTGGAAGACGAGGAAGAAGCCGTACAACTGCCCTTCGTCGCGTCGATGGAAATGGGTGACGGCGTTGCCGCTGTATTAGCTTCCATTCGTGAAACCCTCCAAGTCACTCAGTCCGATTTTCGGTCGCAACCGGATCCACTGAGGGCGTTCAACTTTCTGCGAGCTGCGACGGAGGCAATCGGCGTCTTCGTGATACTGAAAGGCAATCTTGGAAGTCACCACACGAACATAGAGCTGCAGACGTTTCGAGGCTTCGCTCTAGCCGATCCTGTCGCGCCGTTTGTGATCATCAACGATGTGGACGCCAGGGCCGCGTGGTCTTTCACGCTTCTCCACGAACTCGCCCACCTCTGGCTTGGCCAGACCGGCGTAAGCGGAAGCCAGGCGGAACTGGCGATTGAGCAGTTCTGCAATAGCGTCGCCAGCGAGTTTCTGCTGCCGGAAAGCGAACTGAGAGACTCGCCGCTCAGCGACCGTCCCGGCATGGACACGCTGGAGCGTGAGGTCAGCGAGTTCGCCCGAGCACGCAACCTGAGCAGTTCGATGGTCGCTTACAGACTCTACCGAGCCGGAACCCTCAGCCGGGCGAAGTGGCAGCGTCTGGAGACGGCCTTCAGGGACCGCTGGATGGAAGAACGCCGCAAGCAACGGGAGAGGGCCCGCGATCAGGATGGCGGGCCAAGCTTCTACGTGGTACGCGGCCATCGCGTTGGTCCCGGCCTGATCAACCTTGTCGGGCGAATGATGGCTGCAGGCGCCATCACGACCACCAAGGCCGGGAAGGTGCTCGGCGTCCGGGGGAAACAAGTGCAGACGCTGTTGGACTCGATCAGTCAGGGGGCAACTCAGCAGTCTGCGTGAAGGGGAGAGCCTTGCTCTATCTGTTGGATGCCAATGTCCTGATAGATGCGAACCGCGACTACTATCCCATTGCGCGAGTGCCGGAGTTCTGGGACTGGCTCCAACACCATGGGCAGCAAGGCCACGTGAAGTTGCCGCTTGAAGTGCATGAGGAGATCAAGATTGGAAAGGACACGCTTGCCGGCTGGGTGAAAGAGCCCGAAGTGAAGAGGGCGCTCCTCTTGGACGAAGAAGCCGATCCCGCCATCGTGGCCCGCGTGGTGAACGAAGGATATGCGCCGGACCTTCAAGACGATGAAGTGGAGAAGATAGGCCGTGATCCCTTCCTCATCGCATACGCACTCGCAGAGCCTGGGGAACGGTATGTTGTCACAACAGAGGTCTCAAAACCCAAGAAAACACGCGCGAACCGTCATGTGCCTGACGTCTGCAAAGATTTGGGTGTGCCATGCTGCAACACGTTCCAGATGCTGAAAGCGTTGGATTTCAAGACCGGCTGGAACACTGGATAGTGTAGCGAGGAACGTTCCGCTCCGCGCCCTCGCCCCTTGTCGAGAAGAGTTCTAATAAGCCAACGCGACATCCGTGTCCATCCGTGGCTCACTCCTCCTCCAGCGACCCCGGCGCTACCGCCCACTCGCCGCGGCGGAGATGGCGGGCGATCTCGAAGTCGGCGCCGTTCCAGGCGACTTCGGTGAATTCGCCGTTGGTGCCGTGGGCGCGGTGGGTGCGGAAGAAGGCGCCGGTGGTGAGTTG
>JAACEL010000436.1 GCA_011682535.1 Nitrospiraceae bacterium
CGGTCGCTACAAACTTTTCGTGCCCGAAGTTCCTGATTTCTTCGCGCTTTCCGCATCGCATGATGGGTTCCTTCCTCTCACGCAAAACGTGGACGCAGCCATGCTCTATGACACGACCCTGGCGATGGACTTTAGCCTGAAACCATCGACGGAAGAACTCATCGCGATCGAACCGGTCCCGGACGTGCATCACTTGGGTGACAACGACTTCTCCGGTTCGATCAATAGCCAATTCCAGAAGCAAAGCGAAGGCGATCACTATAAGGAAGAGTTCGTACTGACAGCCCGGCAGGTTCCGCCCTATTTCAATCGCGGCGAGATTCGCATGTTGGCTAAGGGTGTCCAGCGCCGACACAAGATCGTGATCAATGGCGTAACGCTGGACAAGCGACTCGAAGAAGCTCCCGATGACGGCAGTTTCGGCGAGTTTGTCGCGACGTTTGACGCCTCCATCTTGCGGGCGAGTACCAACACGCTCGAAGTCATCGCCAAGCCCAGCAATTCAGACATCGACGACTTCGAGTTCGTCAACATCCAAATCCGACTCGCGCCGTGATCGTTGCAGCGCCTCCTTTGTGCTGGGTGCCATGCCACCCGAACATTAAGCTGTGACGGAGGACTAGCCCGGGTTGCGCAGTTTGGAGGAATTCCGGTCGATTTTTGGGCCGATTCGGCGGGTGAATCGGCGATGGCGCTATGGCCAGACGTAGTCCAATTCTCGAGTCGCGTTGTAGTGAGGACCTACTTGTTTGCCCGACGCCGAATCCGTGTCACACTTTGAGTGGAGGCACGGATGTTTCTTCGCAAGTACCAACGAACCAAGGACGGCAAGAGGCACACCTATTTCGCCCTCGTCGAATCCCAGCGAACCGAGCGAGGTCCGCGGCAGCGGGTCGTCGCACAACTCGGCGAACTGAGCGAGGACCAGCAGCGGCGCTGGCAGCGCACCGCCGTCTTTCACGCGCGGCATGAAGAGGGCGAGGAACTTCCTCTGTTTCTTGATGCCGAGGCGACGCCGTCGAGCCCGGACCCTGACATCGTACGCATCCGCTTGGGTAAGGTGGGATGGACCAACGCCCGTGCCTTCGGCGATGTGTGGCTCGGTTGGCAACTGTGGCGGAAGCTGAGCCTCGACAAGATCGTGGCCCGGCACATCAAGACGGGTCGAGAGACGGTGTCCCCCGCCACGATGGTGGCGATCGAAGTGATCTCGCGACTTTGCATCGGGCAAGGCGGAGAGACCTCTGAGTTCGGATTGGCGGAGCAAGGCTATCGCCGTACCGCGCTGGCGGACTTGCTCGGGGTTCCAGACGATCTGGTGACCAAGGACCGTCTCTACCGAACCCTCGATGCCCTCCTCGAAGCCAAGGAGCCGATCGAACGCGACCTCAAGGAGCGACTGGGCGAGTTATTCTCGCTCCAATTCGATCTTCTTCTCTGCGATCTGACGAGTAGTTTCTTCGAAGGGTTGATGGAAGACAGCGAGCTGGCGAAACGCGGACACTCGCGAGACCATCGGTCGGACTGCAAACAGATCGTGCTTGCCCTGGTCGTGACACCCGACGGATTCCCGGTCTATCACGAAGTGTTCGCGGGCAACACGAACGACGCCGTCGCCTTTCCGCAAATCGTGGAGACGATGGAGTCACGGTTCGGCCAGGCTCGCCGCGTGTGGGTGCTCGATCGGGGCATCGCCTCGCAGAAGAACCTGGACTTTCTGCGTGAACGGAAACAATCGTTCCTGGTGGGCACGCCGCGTAGTCGGCTCGGTGAATTCGACGAGGAACTCTGCACGCGGGACTGGCGTCACGTGCGTCCGCATGTGGAGGTCAAAAGCGTCGAGCGCGACGGGCAGACTTACGTGCTGGCCCGTAGCGTTCGTCGTCGCGCCAAAGAGAAGGCCATCCGTAAGCGTCAGCTTTTGGGGCTGCACGGAGATCTGATAAAGCTGTCCCGCCGCGTCTTGGCTGGACGTTTGAAAGACACGGACAAGGTGTTGGAAAGCGTGGGCCGATTCCGCGAGCGCTGGCCAGCGGCTTCGCGTTTTGTGGATGTGGAGGTCAAGCGTGATCAGGCCGGTCAATCCACGGCGGTGTCGTGGAGCTATCACAAAGACAAGCTTCACACTGCTCTGGCCCGCGACGGTGCGTACCTGCTATTGAGCGACAAGACCGACTGGTCAGCGGAGGATCTTTGGCGCACATACATTCAGTTGACGCGAGCCGAGGACGCGTTTCGTGCGATGAAATCCAATCTGCTGTTGCGTCCGATGTGGCATCAGACATCCGATCGCATCGAGGCGCACGTGTTCGTGTGCGTGTTGGCCTACGCGTTGTGGAAGGCCCTGGCCCACATGCTTGGCAACGCCGGGGTCAAGACGCGAATCCGCAAGAAGGATCCGGACGACCCCGAAAGCGGACCGCAGGATCGTCCGATGAGTCCAGCCATCGCCTTGAAGCTGCTGCACGATGTTCAGATCGGCGACATCCTTCTGGAGACGGTGACGGGGCGTACGCTTCGGCTTCGGCGGGTGGCCCGCCCCAACTCGGAGCAAGCGGAGATCATCGCCGCGCTGGGGCTGTCCTTACCGGAGCGAATCTGCGCCGACCGCGACGTCACGCCCCAAGACTTCACAGGCAATCCGTCGCCGGAACCCACAAGTAACCCCGAAAAATGTAGTGAAGACTTTTGATCAAGAACCGCCGCAGCGCCATTGCCAGGCCCGATTCACTCCCCAAACTGCGCAACCCGGGCTAGGAGTCTGTCCGAGAAACCGGCTGGGCGAACGGGGCCGCGGTCTTGGAATGGGCCAACCTTCCGCGTCGGCGCGTGGGGGTTCGAGAAACCGGAATTGGCGAGGTCGCCAGCGTCACGTCTCGCTCGCTGATCATGGCTGAACAGGCGGATTCGACGATCCCCCGGCCTATCCCTCAAGCAATTGCCCGCTCCCGGCTGTGAAACAGCTTCAGTAGGTTGTGCGTCATACAGATCAGACTCCATTCACCACGCATCTTTACCATTCCGCGCAGCAGGAATTGCCGAAAACCGCGAGCGTGCTTGATCTGGCCAAAGATCGGTTCGATCATTCCCTTCCGTTTGGCATACGTTTCGCGGCCCTTCTTCGTACGCAGTTTGCGGGCCATTCTCTGTTTGGCTGTCAACTCCTTCGGTATGCGGCCCTTTGGAGCCAGGGGAATCTTCTCGTGGTGTTTCAGCCGCTCCGTGGCAATGTGCGGATCGATCTGCTCGCCCTCCAGATAGGACACGTTCTCCTCGCTGAAGTAACCGGTGTCGGCGTCGAAGGCGCCGATCTTCTCATCCACCCCGGCGGCTTGAAGATTATCCTGCGACTGCTCAACCATCGGAACCACCTGTTGTTTGTCATTGGCTTGGGGCGTCACATCTGCGGCAATGATAATCTGCTCTTCATTAGCCACGGCCTGGGCATTGCCGCATTGATCGAACCCCTTGTTACTCACCTTCATGATCTTCGACTCGGGGTCCGTGAAATTGTATTGAGCTTTGGGCTTGGGAGCCGTGTCGACCGGCTTGCGCTTACGCGGTGTTTCACCGGCCTGACGACGTTCCTCATCTTTGGTATCGCGACGTGCTTCCTCGGCCCGAGCCGCTTCCAAAGCCTGTGTTTCAAGGGCTTTTTTCGCTTCCTGGATCCTGGCTAAACGAGTCTCCCGACGCGCCAACTCCTCCGGAAGTTCATCCCCGCGCTTGTCGGGACCATGCAACGCGTCTTCCGCCTCGTCGACCGATTTCGCCTTGGCCAGCAACTCGGCAATCTCTTTCCGCAGACGTTGCTCTTCCTTCTGCATGTATTCGTAGCTCATGGCCTTGTGACGCGAGGCGTTGGCTTTGACCTTCGCGCCATCCAGAGATACCAGGCCCACCTTGACCAACCCGGCCTCAGCACACAGCTTCAGCACCTCTACGAACAAGCCGTGCAACTCGGGCAAATGGAGCTTGCGGAAATCACTGATCGTCCGGAAGTTCGGAACATCGTCACCCACAATAACGCGATACGCCGCGTCCCGTTCGCATCGTTTCTGGATGCGACGGGACGAGTACACCCCGACGCAGTAACTGTACAGCAGCAGCGTCACCATCATCCGCGGATGGTACGGCGGAAAACCGCGATCTTCCTTCTCGTACTTACGGGTGATGGCCGACAGGTCCAGGGTTTGGACCACGTCCAGCATGAAATAAACCAGATCCCCATCCGGAAGCCAGTCCCGAGGCGACGGCGGCAGCAGCCAATCCTGATCCGGATTCCACGCTCGATAGGTCTTGCTCATCCCTGAATCCTCAACAATCGGGCCGATCTTCCCTGACGACGACCCGTATCATATCATACATGTCAAGGATTGTTACTCGGACAGACTCCTAGGG
>JAACEL010000090.1 GCA_011682535.1 Nitrospiraceae bacterium
CCTGTCTGATGAACCGGATTTCCACACAATCGCCGTTCACAACTCAATCCTGTCTATCCTGTTATCCCGTCAAGAAGAGATTCGCCAGCAAGCCCCCAAGAAGATTGAAATACGCTCTTTCCGGATGAACCGAACATCCTATCGACGCAGGACTCTTCTTGCTTTGACTTTTCTCGAACGCTGGCGCTAAGGTGGGGGGGCGTGGCGGGCTGGGGTTGGAGCCCGGGTCCGCCGCGGGGGAGCCTTGGGTGTTTCTTGTTCGAGGAGGGTTGGAACGTGTCTCAATCGAATTTGGATCTGACAAGCCGGCGCGGTTTTCTGAAGACGGCGTCGACCGGGGTGGCGGCGCTGTCGTTGTCGGCGTCGTCGTATGCCCGGGTCAAGGGCGCCAATGAGCGGATCTCCATCGGGATCATTGGCTGTGGCGGCCGCGGTCAAGGTGCGCATATGACGGGCGTGCATAAGCACGCCAAAAACCAGAATATCGAGATTACGGCCGTGTGCGATCCCTGGCGGCCGCGCCGCGAGGAAGCGGCGGCCACGACGAAGGAATGGTTTGGGCGCGAGGCGCGCCAGTTTGTGTCGTATCGCGATCTACTGGCGCTCGACGACTTGGACGCAGTGATGATCGCGTCGTGCGACCACCAGCATACGACGCACCTCAAGGCTGCCGCCAAGGCGAGGAAGGACGTCTATTGCGAGAAGCCGCTCGCGACGAATTTCAAACGGCTCAAGTCGGCGTGCGATGCGGTGAAGAAGAACGGGGTCGTCTGCCAGATCGGCACGCAGTTGCGCAGTCTGCCGAGCATGACGGGCTGCCGCGAGCTGTACAAGACGGGCATTCTCGGCACGGTGGGGCGTATCGAGCAGTGCCGCAACGGCACGGAGCCGTATTGGTATTCGCGGGTCCAGCCGGTCAATGAAGAAGACGTGGACTGGGACGAGTTCCTGATGGACGCCCCCAAGCAGCCGTTCGACCCGGTGCGGTATTCGGGGTGGTATGGGTATCGCGACTTCTCCGACGGCCCGGTTCCGGGTCTCGCCAGCCACTTCGTCGATCTGGTCCATTACATCACCGGGGCGAAGTTCCCCACGAGCGCGACGTGTCACGGCGGGACGTTTACCTGGAAGGACGATTACAAGTTCACGTGTCCCGACCACGTGCAGGCGGCGTGGGTGTATCCCGAAGGCTTCATGGTGGCGTACTCGACGAACTTCGGGAACGGGAGCGGCAATTCGTTTAAGTTCTTCGGCGACGTGGGCGTGTTGGACGTGGTGCATTGGAACAACCCGATCCTCACGGCCGAAGGCGGCAGCAAGAACAAGGGCGCGATCCGCGGCAAGAAAGAAGTGCCGCCGGTGGAGCGGCCCGACCACTTTCTGGACTGGTTGCAGTGCCTCCGGAACCGAGAGACGCCGAATGCGTCGATTGACGCAGGCTACCAGCATGCAGTGGCGTGTCTGATGGCCGTGCGAGCGTTCGACACCGGCAAGCGGCAGGTCTACGACGCGGAGAAGCGCGCGATCAGGGAGGGTTGACGCGTCATGGAGCCGTCAAACGAACTCAGCCGCCGTTCTTTCCTCAGCCGGACGGCCGCGGGCGCGCTCGCCGTGCACGCCGCCTCCGCGGGAGCGGCAGGGGAATCACCGTGGCAGATCGGCTGCTACACGCGGCCGTGGGCCAAATATGACTACCGCGTCGCGCTGGACGCGATCGCCGAGGCGGGGTACCGGCACGTCGGGCTGATGACGACGAAGTCGGAGTCGCGCCTGGTCATCTCCGTCGCGACAACCGTCGAAGAAGCGCACGCCGTCGGCGGGGAGTGCAAGCAGCGCGGCCTGGCGATCCCTTCCGTTTACGGCGGTGGCATCCCGGTGAACAAGTCGCTGGAGGCGGGGATCGCGGGCCTGCGGCGGCTCATTGACAACTGCGCGGCGGCCGGGGCCGCGAACCTGATGATGGGCGGCATCGGCGCGGGAGACCTCTGCAACCGCTACTACGACGCCGTCGCGGCGTGCTGTCCCTACGCGGCCGAGAAGGGCGTGGGGGTCAGCGTGAAACCCCACGGCGGGCTCAACGCGACCGGCCCGCAGTGCCGCGAACTCATCAAAAGGGTAGGCCAGGACAACTTCCGCATCTGGTACGACCCGGGTAACATCTTCTACTACTCGGACGGCGCGCTCGATCCGGTCGACGACGCGTCCACGGTGGACGGTCTGGTCGTGGGGATGTCCGTGAAAGACTATCGTCACCCGAAGGACGTCATGCTGACGCCGGGTACAGGGCAAGTGGATTTCCCGCGCGTCATGGAACGGCTGAAAGGCGGCGGGTTCACCGGTGGCCCGTTGATCGTTGAATGCCTGGCGCCCGGCGATCTGGCGCAGACGCTTGCCGAAGCCAAGAAGGCGCGTGCGTTCGTCGAGCAGCTTGTTGGCTAGAGCAGTTCCTTGAGCAGCCGCACGGCGGCGTCCGCCAGCATCTCACCGCCGCCGCTGGCGACGATCGAGTTGACGGTTTCGTAGCTGCCTTCGGCAAACGCCTTGCGCGTGGGGATGTACTGCGCGTAGTCGTTGGTCAGCTCGACCACCAATGTGTTCTCGAACGGCGATCCGGCCTTGATGGCCAACCCTAGATCCACGAACACCTCCCCGGGCAATCCCACGATGGCGGTGCGGCCGTCGAGCCGGAACACCTGTACTTCGAGCGGGATCGCTGCGCTTCCTCGCGAGGCCTGCGACACGATCCGATACGCCGTTACGCGGTCAAGGAAAGGGACGGCGCCGTCGCCCACGTGGGCCATGTCGATTCGGGCCTGGGCGACTTCTTCGGGCGTGCACGCGCGCAGGGGAACATCGACGGTGACGCTGCGCGCGGCCAGCGCGGGGGCGCCGGCCGTGGCCAGGCCGGGCAGCGCGTCAAGGACGGTTGCGGCCAACTTCGTGCCGATGCGCTTGGCTTCCACCTGGCCTTTCTGCGGGCGGCCGTGGGAAACGTCGACGTGATTGATGTCGCCGCACGTGCCGATGCCAAACACCGACACGAGTCCGTCGCCCAGTTCGCTCCGGAGGCCTTGTTCCAGGTATTGGGGGTAATCGGCCGAGTAGTCCGTACCGCCGACGGTATCGAGATGGAGCGCGAACACGGTGAGCGCAAATAGGGGCTGGTTGCCTTGGGCGTCGCGCGCCAGCAGGATGCCCACATCGGGGTCGATGGGTCCGGCCACACGCAGGATATTGGGATTCAGCTTGCCCGGGTTGAAGCGGACCGGTCCGCCGCCTTTCATGTGGAACCGGCGATTGAATGACAGTGTCGTCTCTTGCGCCGTACCCGACGTCAGCGAGACGGGCCGCGCCGCGGCCTGCGCGGCCGCAATCGTTTCGACCAGCGTCGCCGTCAGCGTGTCGGCGTAGGCGATGGCTTCGTGGGGATCTTTGCCGTGTTCGGCAACGGCCTGCTCATGGAAGCGATCGCGGATCGCGCCGGCATACAATGGACCGGTGTGGGAATGGGTGGCTGCGATCAGGATGTTGGACGCCGGGATCCCCGTGCGCTTGCTGGCGATGGCGCGCGCACGGTCCGACACCTCGCGCACAATGCCGATGATATCGCAGAACACGAGCGCCGCTTTTTCATCGCCCTGCTGGAACACGATGGCTTTGGCCTGGAGCGGGTCGTGCGTGCCGGTGTTGAAGCGTTCGCTGAAGTATCCGCTCATGCGATAGCCGGTGGGCGGGGTGATGTCGCGGACCGCTACACCCGAATTCAGTTCCGCCGCATTCACGGATCGCGCCCCCGTTGCCCAACAGACCGCTAAGATGAGTATCCCGATACACATCGTTTTCATCGTCGTCCGTCCTCGTAGGTTTTGCCTCAGCATTTGAAGTGTATCGGGGCTGGACGAAGCCGTCAACCGGACGTGCGATGCCACTACTCGAAGCGTAGGTTGTCCATCGGGTCCGCCAGCAGGAAGCGCAGGAACCAATCGCCGCGGTTACCGCGGCTTCTCTTCCTCATGTCTATAGCCACGGCCTCTCGGACAACTTTCCTGTCTCTACTCGATCACGAACCAGGTGAAGCCTTGCGGCTCGAGTGATACCTCGATCGCGACGGAGTAGTCCCGCGCCAGTTCGAATCGGCGTGGCTTGCCCTCGCGCTCGCGGATGCGGGCCGTCTCCTCAAGTCCCGTGTAGTATAAGTTAACCTTGAGAGTGCGTTCGACGCTTTCGTTCAGCGGGTTGAACGCGACCAGCATGCCTTTGTGTTCCAGCGCGGGATTGACGTGCAGCATCCAGTCCACGTCGCGGCCGTCGGCGCGGCGGCCATGGACCACGTCGCTTTCCAGGATGGCGCGGTACCGCTTGAACCAGTCCACGCGCTCCTTGACCATGGCCTTGGTGCGTTCGGTGTCGAACAGGCGCGGCCCGCGGTAGCAGGCTTGCACGCCCATGGCGAGGTTGCTGGTGAGCATCTGTCTGTAGTGATCGAGGTGCTCGTCGAGCGGTTCGATCGTGGCCGCGGCGCCGCCGCCGTGGTACTCCGTCAGCGGCACGAACATCCAACCCATCGACGGCGTTTTCTCCCAGGTTCCGTCGTAGATGTTCTGGCGGGTGTGGATGACCTGCTGCGCGCGCGGCAGCGACCAGTTCACTTCGCGATAGCCCATCCCGCACTTGTTCGACCCGGCCAGGTAGTAGTAGTCGGGCACATTGAGATAGATGCCCTCGGCGCGGCACCACTTGTAGAAATCGGAGATCGCCCGCCACTGCAGCCAGCGCGAATCGCCCAGGCCCCGGTGGCCCGGATGCTCCGCCGACATGCACACGTCGCCCGGATAGGAGCCGTCGTGTTCGAGGAGGCTGAAGCCGGTTTTCGGAAAGAACTCGTAGAGCTTGCGGAAGTAGTCGATGCCCCACTTGCTGAGCAGACAGGGTGAGTTGCCGAAGGTGGGGCGCTGGCCTTTGGGCATGACTACGTCGTTTGCCTTGTTGATACTGCGCGAGGCGAGCAGTGAGTACCCACCGATCTCGAGACCCTTGCCGTGGGCGTACTCAGCGTATTGCGCCATCTTCTTGGTGTACTCGTCGCTGTCGTCTTCGATATTAAACCCGCTGCCAAAAGTCAGAATCACCATCTCGAAACCGACCTCGGCGCACTGATCGATGGCGGTACGCACGGAATCCCAGTCGGCATAGCGCACGTGCATCATCAACGGGTTTTCGGTGACCCATGGCGCGATGGTGCGGTACATGCGGCGCTGGGCGAGGCCGTTGCGGTCGCGGTCGTAGCTGTCGAACGGGAGCATGAACGTGCGGAACGACTCGAAGGTTTCGCCCGGGGCCAAGGCATGTTCGGGCCCGATCTCGGGGCGGACATTCAGCAGACAGGGCGTCAGGCGCTGGTAGTTGACCTGCGTGGCGTAGTCCGGATCGGCTTCCCAGTGCACCACGTGGTGGTTGGCGTCCTCGTTGGTGAAACTCGAGAATGCATAGTCCGTCTCGACCAGGATGTTGGGCGCGTTGACGCCGTACTCGCGTTGCTCGACGGACGAGCCGTATTCGACGGCCGCCAGCAGCTCGCTGCTGAACCGGTTGATCGTGACCGGCACGCTGCTGGCGTTGTGCACCGAGATCCACTTGCTCAGCACCGGCACGCCGTCGTACAACTCGTAGTGCACCGACACCTTGATCCGCTGTTTCTCCGCCATGGCCGCGTCCGTCCGTTTGGGCATGCCATAGTCCATCCGCAGATAGACGCCCTTGGGCGGCCACTGCGCATCCGGCGCGTGGTGGCGCACCTGCTTCCACGGCATGCGTTCCTCGGGCTCGCCGACTTCGAAGCCCTCGAACTGCATCGCACTCGGGTCTGCGGTGAGTTGATCGACCCATTCGGGACGCAGGAACGCGTAGTTGGGTTGGCCCTTGAGGCCGCCTACTTCGTAGGGGACGCCGTCGATTTCGACGAGCGCCTCGGGTTTCACGCCGCGCAGTACGGCCTCACCCGTGACGAGGTTGTCCAGTCCCACCGTCGCCGCGTTGGGGGCGAGGCGGAATGTGCGGCGTACCAGACCGTTCGAGAGCACCAGTTCCTTGCCGTCGTTGCCCTGGTACACGCCCGCTTCGCGTTCGACCGAATGAACGAGCCAGTCCTTGTCGCCAATGGTGTCATTGGCAGGCAGAGGCGGGAGGCTGCGCAGGTCGGCGGCTGCGGCGGCGCCACTCACGCACAGTGTCAAGCAGATGATCGCGGCGACTATCACGTTCTCAAGCATGGTTTCTCTCCGTATGGAAGCGTTCTCTGATCTGTGAGCATGGCTGGATCTTTACTCCGCGAATGAGACGTTTTTCATAGCGACCTTGAGTCCGATGCCAGACGCTACGGCAACGGCCAGGCAGATGAGTCCGGCGGTCCATTCGTGCAGCAGGAACTTGCCGGCGCCCATGAGCAGGGCGATCATCAGTGTGGAGCATAACAGCCACCCAGCCGTCATGCGGCCGAGGTCGCGTGTCCGCGGCTCGACGCCGGTGGTCTTGCGCAGCAAGGCCCAACCGGGTCCGCCGATGCGCATCTTGCGGTAGAAGGTTTCGGTCTGGGGAGTGGGCTTCCTGGACGTGAGATACGTGACGGCCACCCAACCTACGAGCGTGACCCCTATCGTGATGACGAGACGGACGGAGAAGTAGTCCACTTCCTCGGTGTTCTTCAGGAAGATGGTCAGTCCATTGCCAACCACGAGGGACAGGGCGAGGGCGGTGATCTCGGACCAGGCGTTCACGCGCCACCAGTACCAGCGTGCGATCATGACCGTGCCGATGCCGCCGGAGATGACGCCGAGGTACTTGTACGCATCGAGGATGGAGGTGAGCTTGGTGGTGGCGAACAAGGTGAGTATCGTCAGCAAGAGCATGCTGATGCGCGACACACGCACGTAGTGGTGGGGTTTGAGGCCGGGGCGGATGTAGGGTTCGTAGAGGTCGTTGATGAGGTACGACACGCCCCAGTTGAGGTGGGTGTCGAGCGTGCTCATGAACGCCGCCAGCAGCGAGGCCACGATGATGCCCTTCAGGCCGACCGGCAGGAAGCGGTTGATCATGGCAGGGAAGGCGGTCTCTGAGTCTGCCAAGTCAGGGAAGTAGTAGAGCGAGCAAATCCCGACGATGATCCACGGCCACGGGCGGATGAGGTAGTGGCAGACGTTGTACCACAGGAAGGCAAAGAAGCTGTCGCGTTCGCTTCGCGTGGAGAGAAGGCGTTGTACCGTGTATCCTTTGCCGGGGGCCGCCCCCCACCAGGACACGGTGATAAACACGATGAAGGTGAACGTGGCCATGTCGAAGGTGCTGAGGTCGGGCAGAAAGTTGAGCAGGCCCTCTTCAAAGCCGCTCGAGGAGGCCAGGTTGGCGTGCAGTCCATCGCCCTTTGAGATATCGACGTACACGATGACCGCCAGGGTGATCGAGCCCGCCATGGCCAGAGCGAACTGGACCAGGTCGGTGTACACGACGCCGTAGAGTCCCGACATGGCCGAGTACACCACGGCCGCCAGCCCCAGCACGCACAGCAGCAGGCCGGTCGAGGTGACGTCGCCGAAGAGCGGGATCGTGAACATGGCCTCGTCTGAGAGGTCCAGCACGACCTTGAGGATCTTGGCCATCGCCAGCGTGACCGAGGCCATTACGACGCAGTTGTAGTAGATACCATCGAAAAAGACTTTGAAGATGCGCAGAGGGGCGTTGGCGGGGGAGGGCTGGTAGCGGGCGACGATGAACTCGATGTCGGTTAGCACGCCGCTGCGCCGCCAAAGCCTGGCGAAGAAGAAGACGGTAGCGATCTGCCCGATGAGGGCCGACCACCAGAACCAGTTGTAGTGGATGCCCGTGTCGCGCGTCATCCCTGCGACGAACACCGGCGTGTCAGCCGAAAACGTCGTGGCCACGATAGAGGTACCCGCCACCAGCCACCCCAGACTGCGCCCGGCAAGGAAGTAGTCCTCCTTGCTCTTGCCTGCCTTACGTGCAAACACCGCGCCGATGCCCAGCGCGACACACACATACCCCGCGACGATCACCCAATCCAGCAGGCCCAATGTGCGACTCCTCTTACTGTTGTCCGCGCTTCGTGTGTGTTGCGCTGCCGTTCTTTCTCACCACGAAGGACTCAGAGCGGCATAGCCGCAACCAACGTGTTTGGAAGTTTGGATTATAGTCGTTTCCCATAGCATTCTGTCCACCCACTCGATGTACGCCGTTCGGGGGCTTGTCGTGGCGCTGTGCGGTGTGATTTGGGTATACTGTACTGCGAATTGTGAGAGCGTCGCTCGCTGAGCGGCGTATGAGAGGCGCCAAAGGGGAGTACTGAAATGGAACGCGTTGAGCCTTATTCGCTCAAGAATCACGTTCGTGTCGTCACGGCTACGAGTTTGTTCGACGGACACGACGTCGCCATCAACATCATGCGCCGCATCCTGCAGGATTCGGGGGCCGAAGTCATTCATCTGGGCCACAACCGCTCAGCCGCCGAAGTGGTGGAGGCGGCGATTCAGGAAGACGCCCAGGGCCTGTGCGTAAGCTCGTATCAGGGCGGACACGTCGAGTTCTTCCAGTACATCATGGACTTGATCCGGGAGCACGGGGCCGACCAACTCAAGGTGTTCGGCGGTGGTGGAGGCGTGATCGTGCCCGACGAGATCCGTGAGATCGAAGCGATGGGCGTGACCAAGATCTACTCGCCTGAAGACGGACGGACGATGGGGCTCCAGGGCATGATTAACCACCTGCTCGAGTCGATCGACTACCCCCTCAATACGAGCAGCCTGGAGGATAAAGCGGCCGAGCTCAATCCGTCGAACAGCGTGCTGACGGCGCGCTACATCACCGGGATTGAAGAGGCAAAGGCGTCGCAGAACGGACGCCTCCAGGCGCTGATGCAACCCCTCCTCGACATCATTCACCGCAACATTCCCATTCTGGGCATCACCGGCACCGGCGGCGCGGGTAAGTCGTCGTTGGTGGACGAACTGATCGCGCGCTTTCTCAACGACTTCGAAGACAAGACGGTGGCGCTGGTGTCGATCGACCCGTCGCGCAGAAAATCGGGCGGCGCGCTACTGGGCGATCGCATCCGGATGAATGCGTTGCAGCGCGACCGCGTGTACATGCGATCATTGGCGACGCGCGGTGCGGGCGGTGAGATTGCCGATGCAACGGCGGAGGCGCTGACGGTGTTGCGCGCGGCGGGGTTCGACTTCATCATCGTCGAGACGGCCGGCATCGGCCAAGGCGACGCCGCCATCGTGCCCCATGTCGATGCGACGGTGTACGTGATGACGGCGGAGTTCGGCGCGCCCTCGCAACTCGAGAAGATCGATATGCTCGACTTCGCCGACATGGTGGCAATCAACAAGTTCGACCATAAGGGCGCGCAGGACGCGTTGCGCGACGTGCGCAAGCAATACCAGCGCAACCACCGCCGATTCGAGGAGTCCCTCGATTCGATGCCCGTCTACGGCACCATCGCGTCGAAGTTCAACGACGAAGGCGTGACGGCGCTGTATCAGTCCATCGTGGGGATCATGAACGAACGGACCCGTTGCGGCTGGAAATCCTCGCTTCGCCCCGTCGAGGTCAAGGCGTCGCAGGAGCGCGACGTGATCATCCCGGCCGACCGCGTGCGGTACCTGGCTGAGATCGCCGACGCCGTCGAAGCGTATCACAAGCGCGCGGGCGCACAGGCGAGCATCGCGGCCAGCATCTGGCAACTCGACGGCGCGCGCACGGCGTTTGGCGAGAAGCACGAAGATCTGCGTGAAATGCTCCGCAAACGTGCGACGGAGATGGCGAAGGATCTGGCGCCCGAATGCGCCAAGCTCCTGCAGGACTTTCCCAAACTGGCGCGGCAGTACATGGAAGACGAGTACGTCTACACCGTGCGGGGCAAGGAGGTGCACGTCGTGCTGCGCCGCGAGAGTCTCGCGGGCACGCGCATTCCGCGCGTCGCCGTGCCCAAGTACGAGAACCCCGGCGACCTCCTTCGCTGGCTGCTGAAAGAGAACCTGCCGGGGCGGTTCCCGTTCACGGCGGGCGTCTTCCCCTTCAAGCGTGCCGACGAAGATCCCACGCGCATGTTCGCCGGCGAAGGCGACCCCGCGCGCACCAACCGCCGGTTCAAATTCCTCTCACATAACCACGAGGCCAAGCGCCTTTCAACGGCGTTCGATTCGGTGACGCTGTACGGACGCGACCCGAGCGAACAGCCCGACACGTACGGCAAGGTGGGCAATGCGGGCGTGTCGATCTGTACGTTGGACGACGTGGAGGTGCTCTACAACGGTTTCGACCTGTGCGCGAAGAACACCAGCGTGTCAATGACGATCAACGGCCCGGCGCCCATCATACTGGCGATGTTCTTCAACACCGCCATCGACCAGACGCTGGCGCGGATCGAGGCGGAGTACGGGCGTCCGCTCAGTGAGGGCGAAATCGAACGGTTCAAGACATGGTCGATCCAGAGCGTGCGCGGCACGGTTCAAGCCGACATCCTTAAAGAAGACCAGGGCCAGAACACGTGCGTTTTCGCCATCGACTTCGCCCTGAAGATGATGGGCGACATCCAGGCGTACTTCACCGAACACAGCGTGCGCAACTTCTACTCCGTGTCGATCTCCGGCTACCACATTGCCGAAGCGGGGGCGAACCCGATCTCGCAACTGGCCTTCACCCTCGCCAACGGGTTCACCTACGTCGAGTACTACCTGAGCCGCGGTCTCGACATCGATGACTTCGCGACCAACCTGTCGTTCTTCTTCTCCAACGGCATGGACCCCGAATACGCCGTACTCAACCGCGTCGCCCGGCGCATCTGGGCCATCGCCATGCGCGACAAGTACGGCGCCCACGAACGGTCTCAGAAGCTCAAGGCTCACATCCAGACCAGCGGCCGCTCGCTCCACGCGCAAGAGATCAACTTCAACGACATCCGCACCACGCTCCAGGCGCTCACGGCCATCTACGACAACTGCAACTCGCTGCATACTAACTCCTACGACGAGGGCATCACGACGCCCTCCGAAGAGTCCGTCCGCCGCGCCCTCGCCATCCAGCAGATCATCAACCGCGAATACGGCATGGCCATGAACGAGAACACCCTGCAAGGCTCGTTCGTGATCGAAGAACTCACCGACCTCGTCGAAGAGGCCGTCCTGCACGAGTTCCGCCGCATCTCCGAACGCGAAGGCGTGCTCGGCGCCATGGAAACGGGGTATCAGCGTTCGAAGATCCAGGAAGAGTCGATGTACTACGAACAGAAAAAGGTCGACGGTTCCCTGCCCATCATCGGCGTCAACACCTTCCTCAACCCCGGCGTCGACCAGCACGAAGCCATGGGGGCCGTCGAACTGGCGCGTGCCGAGGAGTCCGAGAAGGCCTCGCAACTCAGCCGTCTCCGCGACTTCCACGAACGCCACAAGGACGAAGCCCCCGCCGCCCTCAAACGCCTCAAAGACGTCGCCCTGTCCGGCGACAACATCTTCGCCGAACTCATGCAAACGGTGCGCTGCTGTTCGCTGGGCCAGATCACCCAGGCCCTGTTCGAAGTGGGTGGGCAGTATCGGCGGAATGTGTAGGGCGCGCCGGGCCGGAACTGCGACGCGGAACGGGTTTAAGTATCCAGGAACGCCAATCTCCTGATTGGCATCTCACAGCCAGGGCAACGGTGGGTTACGCTTCGCTGTACCCTCCCTTGTATGTTGTTCCCTCTATCCCGCCGCCATCTCTCTCAAGACGTCCAACACGATCCGTCCGGCTTCGGGGACGGGGTCGCTGAGTCTGGGTAGGAAGATGGTGCGGTCCATGGCGTGGTTGGCGTTGGGGAAGTCGTTGGGTTGGTAGCCGGTGTATCCCTCCGCCTCGCACAGGGGGCCGCGGTTGCGGGTGAAGATGTCGAAACCCTTGGCGAACAGGGGGAGCGTGTGGAGGTTGGGGTAGGGGGTCTTGCTGATGTGCAGACCACGAGCGTTGACGGCTTCGATGAAGGCGTCGGTCGAGATGCCGCCCATTTCGGCGGGGTCGTGGATGACGGGGAAGCCGTAGAAACCGCCCCATTCGGCGCCGTCGTACTTGGTGAGGGGGCGCAGGCCGGGGATGCCGGCGAGGCCGGCTTCGACTTCTTCGATGTAGGCGCGGCGTTTGCGGTTGAGTTCGGGGAGCTTCTCGAGCTGCACTTTGGCGATGCCGATGCCGAGCGGGTGGGCGCGGAATTTCATGCCGAGGCCTAGCGGCTGGAGTTCTTCGTATTTGGCGCCGACGAGGTCGATGCCTGCGATGCGGTTGACTTGGCCGACAAGGCAGGCGCGTTCGAACACGTCGGTGTCGTCGGTGGTCATTACACCGCCCTCACCCGCGCTGACGGCCTTGGAGCCTTGGAGACTCCAGCAGGCCGCGTCGCCGATCGAGCCGCACATGCGGCCCTTGTAGCGGGCGCCATGGGCGTGGGAGCAGTCTTCGACGACGGGGATGCCGTGTTCGCGGCCGATGGCCGTGAGGGCGTCCATGTCGCAGACGAGTCCCCACAGATGTACGGCGCAGATGCACCGCGTCTTGTCGGTGATCTTGGCGCGGACGTCTTCGGGATCCATCAGGAGCGTGTCGGGGTCGATATCGCAGAACACCGGCTTGGCCCCGAGCAGCAGCGCCGGGCTGATGGTGCAGATCCAGGTGTTGACAGGGCAGATGACCTCATCGCCGGGTCCGATGCCGAGACCGAAGTAGGCGGAGTAGAGGGCGGAGGTGCCGTTGACGACGGTGACGGCGTACTTCGAGCCGATCCACTCGCGCCAAACCTGCTCGAACTCGCGCACGATGGGGGTGCCGCCGGACAATTCGTTGCGGCGGGTCATGTCTTCGACGATGTCGAGTTCGGCCTGGTCGATCTGCTGCCACTGGTCGAGTTCGGGCAGCGCGGGCGCGGCGGTCTGCACGAAGGTGCGCGCGCCGCCGAAGGGGTCGTGCTTTTCAGGGACGTGCTCGCCGTGTTCCTGGGCGGTGTCTTTCGTGTCCGTCATCGCCTCAGGCCCTCGGCAGGGGCAGGGCCACGGGGCCGCCCTCGTTGATGCTGCGGTAGCAGGCTTCGGCTACCTCGACCACCCGCATGCCGTCTTCGCCGGGGATGGTCACGGGCTGTTCGCCCAAGCAGGCCTCGACGAATTCGCGCATCTCGCGATACATGCCGCTTTCCCATTCGGGGTGGATGTCGCCGTAGGGAACCTCCTGTTTTTCTTCGCCTTGTTTCACGGTGTAGAGCGTGGCGCTGAGACCGTCGTAGTAGATGGTGCCCTTCTCGAGAAAAACCTCGCCGGTGTAACGGCCGAGGAAGTCGCAACTGGTGGTGGTGACGTTGGCGAGTCCGCCGCCGGCGAAGGTGACGTTGGCGGTGATGAAGTCTTCGTAGTCGTTGACGTGG
>JAACEL010000437.1 GCA_011682535.1 Nitrospiraceae bacterium
GCGAGTTCCGGGCGTCGGCTGAAGTAAATGGTTTTACCTTACCCCGGTCACTCTTTCGCGCGAAGATCACCAGCGGGCCGGGCAAAAGCCCCATCCCTTGTTGCATGGGGACGTCAATGGCTGCGAGCAATTCAGCTCCGGCCGCCTCCAGGCTGTCTAGGTACTCGCTGATCTCACCATGATAGTTCGGAAAGGGAACTTCCAGGGCTGTGAACTTGGGATCCTGCGCCTTCACCCTGTCCTTCTCGCCGCCGTCAATAAGCAGACGCCCTTTGTAGACGAAGGCGCTGTAGTTGGGGCCCCAGAGCTTCTGAATGTTCGGATGGAGGTCGGTGATGATCAGGTGCCCTCCACAGCGCAATACCCGAACCAACTCTAGAACCGCGTCGGCCAAGTCTTTGACATGGGCAAGGGCAAGGGCGCAGATGACAAGGTCGAAGGTCTCGTCGGCCTGTGGCACCGCCAGAACGGAAGCCGGCCGGAACTCGATATCGAGCTGCAGTTCGCTCGCCTTTGCACGTGCCTGTGCCAGCATCTGAGGGCTGGAATCGATCCCCACGACACGTTTCCCCATCTGCGCCAGGCGCACCGCCCACCGCCCCGTTCCCGTTGCGGCGTCCAGGACGTCGTTGAACTTGATATTCCGTAACAACGACAACACCACGATCTCCTCGACTGCCTCTAGACCATCACTGTCGGGGACGGGTAGTATTTTCTCGTCGTACGTCGGCGCACATTGTTCATACGCTTGCATAGGATCGTTACAGTCCATGCGGCTGTCTCCCATCGGGGTAATCACGGGGGCACGACACTCAATTCGTTGTCGTCATAGGCGTAGGTGGTGGTCGAGTCTCGGTCGTCGGCTCCCCTTGTCCAACACGGCGACTGTGTCCGAGATACCGCGCCCCTATCCTATCCTTACGCCGCACCACACGCAAGTGGTTACGGAAGTGGGCACGGAACTCCAGGGCATTACGTTGCTGTGTGCATTCCCATGGAGAACGCGGGAACGCGGAGAAGCTTCATGCTCGTATAGTGAGGCAGGCATCCTGCCTGCCATTCTTACCTGCCAACCCGCAGGCTGGAAGCCTGCCTCACATTCATTGCTTCTCCCCGTAATCCCTTAGGCGCGTTGCCAAGCACTTTCGGGCGGCAGGTTTACGCCTTCAGGGTGAATCTGTCCGGCGGGATCGGCGAGGGGGCCGTATAGCTCCGGGCGGCGATGGTGGCGGCCGTAGATGCCTTGGGCGCGGTACTCTTCCAGGCGATCGAGATCCACTTCGGCAAGCAGTATCCCCTCGTCCTCGCCAAGTTCCGACACGATGTTT
Organism: Nitrospiraceae bacterium; assembly: GCA_011682535.1. Taxonomy (GTDB): domain Bacteria; phylum Hydrogenedentota; class Hydrogenedentia; order Hydrogenedentales; family SLHB01; genus JAACEL01. The sequence continues at coordinate 1,329 of JAACEL010000437.1, forward strand.
CCCTCGAAGTCGACGAAGAAGCTGTGGCCGTTCTGGCGCGGGGCGGCGTGGTTGACCATGAACACGTAGACTTCATTCTCGAACGCCCGCGTGCGCAACAGACACCGGTGGATGTCGTCGGTGGGGCATCCGCAGGCGAGGGGATTGAAGATGACGTCGGTGCCCTGGAGCATCAGCAGCCGGGCGCTCTCGGGCACTTCGCGGTCGTAGCAGATCATGATGCCCGCCGTCATCGCTCCGGTGTCTGTCTTGAACTCCCATACCGGAAAGGTCGAGCCGTTGCGCCACCGGCCCGGGACTTCATGCTTGTTGATATGGACTTTCCGCATGACGCCCATCAGCACCCCGGCGGGGTCGAGCACGGCCATGGCGTTGCAGATCTCGCCGTCCCGCAGTTCCGACAGCCCGAGCATGAGGTAGATGCCCAGTTCCCTGGCCAGTGCGCCGAAGCGTTCGGTGGCCGGTCCGGGGATGGACTCCGCCATGGCACGTTCCTCGTCGCCCCCCACGAAACCCGTGGCCACGACCTCCGGCGTCATGACAATCTGCGCACCCGCCGCGGCCGCCTGACGAATCAGCCCCTCGCCCGCGTCGAGATTTCGCGCCTTCTCGCATTCAAGTCCCGCGAACTGCACCCCGCCCAGTCGTATCCGCCCACGTCCCATGATAGTCGCTCCCGAATCAGGTTGCGCTCATTATGCCAGAGAGCGCCTGGTAACCCGAGTCCAGCGGTCCGTGCGATTGCTCCAACCCGAACGCCGTGCTATCGTGGAAGAGAAGCTTGACGAATACCCGCTTCTCTTTGCTTCTTTCTCTTCTCGTGAAGAGAAAGAAGAGGCGGTGGAAAAGGAGTTGCGATCCATGGACGTGGCATGGGAAGACGTGAAGGCGGCGCTTCGTGAGGTGCTGGAAGAAGAGATGGGGTCGGCACGTTGCGACATCGCCCCGAAGTGGCAGGGCGGCAAGATCATCCTGCAGCCGTTCGATTCAGACCAGAAGGGCAAGGAAATCCCGATGAAGGTCTTCTTCAAGAAGATCACCTCGGTGCGCGAGAAGCTGCGCGTGTTGGAGCAGAAACTCAACAACCATGCGTCGCTGTCGGACGGCGAGAAGGCGGAACTGCAACAGTTGATCACCCGCGCGTATGGCAGCCTGACCACGTTCAACATTCTGTTTGAAGACGAGGACGACCGTTTCGCGGGTTCGACGGGAGGGTGATCGATGGGGTTTCCAGGGGATGACGTCAACATTGTCCTGATCGGCATGCCGGGCGTAGGCAAGAGCACGGTGGGCGTGTTGCTGGCCAAGGCCCTGTCGTGGGACTTCATCGACACCGACGTACACATCCAGGCACGCGAACGGCGGCGTTTGCAGGATCTCATCGACACCGAAGGCATGGGGGCGTTCCGTCAACGCGAAGAGACGGCGATCCTCTCGATCGATTGCCGCCATCACGTGATCGCCACCGGCGGCAGCGCCGTCTACGGCGCCGAGGCGATGCGCCACCTCAAGTCTTCAGGCATCGTCGTGTACCTGTTCCTGCCACTGGACCCGTTGCAGGCACGCGTGACCAATCTGGATTCGCGCGGCGTGGTCATGGCCCCGGGACAGACCTTCGCGGAACTTTTCGAAGAACGGCGGCCGCTGTATGAACGCTATGCCGACGTGACGGTGGATTGCACCGGACTCAATCACGACGAGGTGGTGGCCCGGGTACTTGACGCGATCGCAAGACGATAGGGGAATTGACCTTGCCCAACGACACATCCGCTTCTCCGCTACGCGATCTGGCTGACGCACGCGGCTTCTATGTAGGCGCGGCAGTGAGCGCACGGCCGTTGCGCGAGGATGCGGCGTATCGCGATCTGTTGGCGCGCGAGTTCAACATGCTCACGTGCGAGAACGCGCTGAAGTTCGGCCCACTGCGCCCGACCCCGGACCAATTCGCCTTCGACAACGCAGACGCCATCGTCGCGTTCGCCGAAGCACAGGGGATGGCCGTGCGGGGTCACACGCTGGTCTGGCACTCGCAGATGCCCGAGTGGCTCGAGGAAGGAGTGTTAGGGTACGACTCGAGTATCGATCTGATCCGCAGCCACATCCAGACCGTCACAAAACGATACCGGGGACGCATCGGGGTGTGGGACGTGGTGAACGAAGCGTTCGAGGACAACGGCCGCTGGCGAGACACGTTTTACCTGCGCAAGTTCGGCCCGGACTACATCAAGATGGCGTTCCATTGGGCGCATGAGGGAGACCCGAACGCCAAACTCTTCTACAACGACTACAACGCGGACGGCCTGAACGCCAAATCGAAGGCTATCTACCGGATGGTCAAGCGCCTGCTTGGCGAAGGAGTGCCCATTCACGGCGTGGGGCTGCAGGTGCACCTGTTGCTCGGCCACGTGCCGTCCACGCGCGCCATCGCGGCCAACGTCAAACGCTTCAACCGCCTGGGGCTCGAAGTACACATCACCGAAATGGACGTGCGCGTCAAAACCCCGGTGTCGGAGAGCGACCTGCGGGAACAGGCAGGCGTTTACGGCGACATCATACGGATTTGTCTCAGGGCGAAAAACTGCCCGGCGCTCGTGGTGTGGGGCGTCACCGACCGCTACTCCTGGGTGCCCGATGTCTTCGCGGGATACGGCGCGCCGCTCCTGTTCGACGAACAAGGGCGGGAAAAACCCGCCGCCGCCGCGCTACGGGCGAACTTGCAGCCCTAATCTCGTCTGTGCAAAGTCTGCAGGGCCTCTGCTGGAATCGTTACGCCGTTGCATACCTGAACCGCGTTTTCTGTCCGAAAACGCCTGGCACACCTCTTGCTCTATTGCAGGCACGAGTTGAACAAACCTGCAACAGGAGACGGCAGGACCGTTTCCAGAAAAGGAAGGTGTGTGATGTATAAGACCATGACAAGAATCGGCTTGGCTACGCTATTGGTCTTGGGTGTTGGCGTGTGGCGCGCGGACGCCCAGCCGCCTCTGGATGGCCCACCGGCGGCCAGCGCAGACACGCAGAACGAAGTTCCGGCCGCTCCCGTTCCCGTTCCCGCTCC
>JAACEL010000091.1 GCA_011682535.1 Nitrospiraceae bacterium
TGCTCCCAGCAGAATCCCCACAACCCGTCGAAGCCGAGACGCTCCAAAATGGCGCCGATTTCCGGTTCGCGGTGTCCGCCCGCGGCGATATTGAGCTTGGCCCACGGCAGCGCCTTGGCGATGGCGTCGCGTTCGGCGGCGATCTGGCTGACCTTCTCGTCGAACGTGCCCGTCGGCTCCGGGCTCATCACGGCCACGGCGTCGCCGCAGTGCTCGTACCACTGGGTAAGCTCCTTGGCGGCGGTCCGAGCCGATTCAGCGCTCACGATCCAGGTGATCTTCACCCCGTGGGGGTGCAAGGTATCGGCCAGGAGCCGCATACCATCCAGGCACGTGGCGCCGTTCTCGTGCTTCGTGGCCAGACTCGCAAACATATAGACCAAATCGCCCATGATTCTCTCTCCCGGTGTGTTCTCATGACAGTTGATCCCCATCTTTGAATTGGGCATCATACGTCAATCTCGTTCGATGCGAAAGGATACAGAAGGAGTGACGCAATGGCAACGAAGCCAGGTACCACCCCGACGTCCCAAGGCACGTCCCGCCGCCAGTTTCTCAAGAAGACCGCTACGGCCCTTGCGGGCGCGGTTGCCTTTCCTTACATCATCCCGCCGTCGGCCCTCGGCCTCAACGGTGCGGTCGCTCCCAGCAACCGCACCGTGATGGGCTGTATCGGTGTCGGTTCGCAGGGCACCGGTAATATGAACAATTTCCTGGGACGCAAGCGTGCCCACATCGTGGCCGTGTGCGACGTGGACCGCGCCCATCGCATGCGTGCGAAGGGGTTGGTTGACAAAAGGTACGAGAACGAAGACTGCGCCGGCTACAACGATTTCCGCGAACTACTGGCCCGCACCGATCTCGACGCCGTCTCGATCGCCGTGCCCGATCACTGGCATGCCATCCCCGCCATCGCGGCCGCGAACGCCGGACTTGATATCTACGCGGAGAAACCGCTGGCGTTGACGATTCCCCAAGGCCGCGCGATGTGCGAGGCGGTCGAGCGCAATGGGCGCATCTGGCAGACGGGGAGTTGGCAGCGGTCTCAGAGCCATTTCCGCTTCGCCTGCGAGTTGGTGCGCAGCGGACGGATCGGTAAGGTGCACACGGTGGAGGTCGGCTTGCCGACCGGGCCCAGCATCGGTCCGCAGCCCGAAATGCCGATCCCCGAGGGGTTCGACTACGACTTCTGGCTGGGCCCGGCGCCCTGGGCTCCGTACACCAAGCAACGCTGCCACTGGAACTTCCGGTGGATTCTCGACTACTCGGGTGGGCAGTTGACGGATTGGGCCGCCCACCACTGCGACATTGCCAACTGGGGGATGGGCACCGAGTTCACCGGTCCGGCTGAGGTCAAGGGTAAGGGTGAATACCCGCGCGACGGCCTGTGGAACGGGGCTACCAACTATCGCTTCTTCTGCCAGTACCCGGCGGGCGCGTCGCCAGTCGCCCCCGATGGGTTCGTGATGAATGTGTCGAACAAGAACCATAGCGGCGCGACCTGGAAAGGCAAAGACGGCTGGGTGTGGGTGGATCGGGGCGGTATCGACGCCGAACCCAAGTCGTTGCTGGAGTCGGTGATCGAGCCCAACGAAGTGCACTTGTACGAGAGCCGCAGCCACTGGGAGAACTTCCTGGATTGCGTGCGGACGCGCGCCACGGCGATCACGCCGATCGAAGTGGCCCACCGCGCGATCTCGATTGCCCATCTGGGTAACATCGCGATGCGGCTCGAGCGGACCGTGCGCTGGGATCCTGAAGCCGAGCGCATCATCGGCGACTCGGGCGCCGAGCGGTTGTTTGCGCGGTCGATGCGCGGGCCCTGGGCCCTGGCATCTGTAGCGGCTACCATAAGAATCCGGTGCCGTCTGCGCCGGCGGATGATAGTGTGTGAAAGACCTGTTCCAAGAGAACTCAATGGTCGCTCGAGCGAATGAAGGAGAAGAAGAATGAGGCGCTACACGATGATGTTGATGGCGGCCGCGTTGGGCGTAGTGAGCCTGATGCCGGCCGTGGCGTGGGCCCAAGCCGATGACGGCGGCGCGCTCAAGGCCGCACTCAAGAACGTAGCCAAGTACGAGTTCGGACAGAGCCGCGAGCCCCTGACCGTCGTGGCCGACGCCATCCGCGACTCCCAGAACGACCCGCAGGTGCGGGCCAAGCTCGAAGACGCAATGGTCGTCCTGCTGCGATCGAAGTCCACACGCGACGCCAAGGACTTTGCCTGTCGCCAGCTCGCCCTGATCGGTACCGACAAGACCGTGCCTGCCCTGGCCGCTATGCTCGGGCCGTCCGACACGTCGGATATGGCCCGCTACGCGCTTGAGCGCATTCCGGGCGCCGCCGCCGACAAGGCGCTGATCGCCGCTCTCGGCCGCACTTCGGGCGTTGTGAAGGTTGGCGTTATCAACTCGCTGGGTGCGCGTGAGTGCGCCGCGGCGCTCGGCAAGCTGGGGCCATTGGCCAAGGGCGGCGATGTCGCCATCGCTGAAGCCGCCATCGCGGCGCTGGGCAAGATCGGTTCGGCCGATGCCGCGGCCGCTCTTGTCGCCGCGCGCGGCCGCGTGGCCGACGAAGTCTATCCCGCTTGGGTCGATGCCTACCTGCTGTGTGCCGACCGCGCACGCAAGGCGGGTGATGCCGCCGGTGCGGCCGACCGCTACGCCGAGTTGCTGGAAGATGAGCTGGCGCGCGTGCGCGTAGCCGCCTTCATGGGGCTCGCCGCGGCCGCTCCCGAGCGTGGACTTCCCCTTGCGATTGACGCCCTCAAAGGCGATTGTCCCGACATGCTGGGCGCCGCGCTCCTGTGCGTGCGCACTATGCCGGGGGCGAACGCTACGAACGCTTTCGTGGGGCTCATGCCCGATTTGCCCGCCCCGACCAAGGCGCTGTTGCTGGCTGCCTTGGCCGATCGCGGCGATGCCGCCGCGCTGGCCGCCGTCACCGATGCGGCAGGCAGTGAGGACGAGGCCGTGCGGACCGCCGCAATGGCCGCCCTCGGCAAGCTTGGTTCGGCCGGCTCGGTGACTATTCTGGCGAAGGCCGCCGCTGAAGGCGGCAGGACGGTCGCCGGGGCAGCCCGCACGAGTCTCGACACCTTGCGTGGCAACGACGTGGACGCCGCGCTGGTGGCCCTGCTGACGGAGTCGGGCGATGCCGGCGTCAAGGCTGAGTTGGCCCGCGCGCTTGCGGCGCGAAATGCCGCCACGGCCGTGCCCGCTCTACAGAAGACGGCTCAGGACTCCGACGAGAAGGTCCGCGCCGAGAGTTTCAAGGCGCTAGGGGCTCTCGCCAAAGCGGCCGACCTACCCGGCCTCGTCAAGCTGCTGATCAAGGTTGATGGCAGCAGGGCTCGCAAGGAAGCCGAGCGGGCTGTCGTGGCCGTGTCCAAGCAGATTCCCGAAACGGATCAGCGTGGCGCCGCCGCGCTGGCCGGACTGAAAAAGGCGCGCCGCGCCGAGGCCAAAGCGTCGCTCTATGCCGTGTTGGGCCAGATCGGCGACCCGAATGGACTTAAGCCACTACGTAAGGCCGCCAAGCGCGGCAAGCCCGAGACCCAAGCCGCCGCGGTCCGTGCGCTGGCTGGATGGCCGACCGTGGCGGCCGTCGATGACCTCGTGGTGATCGCCGGGCGTGGCAAGAACGAGACCCACACCGCTCTCGCGTTGCGCGGTCTGCTGCGGCTGCTCGAGATCCAAGGGCGCGAAGGCGTCGACGAGAAGATGGCCTACTACGAGAAGGCGATGAAGGCGGCTTCGACTACGGACCAGAAGAAGATGGTCATCGGCGCGTTGGCGAACGTGCATGACTTCGGCGCGCTGAAGCTGATCGAACCGTATCTGGATGACCCCGAACTCAAGGAAGAGGCCGTGCTCGCGGCTAACAAAGTGAGGACTTCCTTCTACAAGGCAACCGCGTCCGCGGGCGCCGGCGATGCCGCGAAGGCAATCGACGGTAATGCCGACTCTCGCTGGGCCACCGGCTCGCCGCAGAAGGGCGGGGAATGGTTCCAGGTGGATCTCGGCGGAGAGTATTCCGTGAAGGGGGTCGTGCTCGACACCGCGAAGAGCGCAGACGACTATCCCCGCGCTTACCAGGTTTTCGTGTCGAACGATACGGACAACTGGGGCAATGCCGTAGCCGAGGGCCAGGGCGTCAAGGGCGTTACGAAGATCTCCTTCGACGCGCTGTCCGGCCGTTACGTGAAGATCGTGCAGACCGGCGCCGACGAAAGCAACTGGTGGGGAATCCACGAGTTGTCGATCGAGGCGCGATAGATAGCGGGAACCGGCGGCCGCGGCTCCAGGCCAGTGTCCGCCGGTTCTTGGAAGTACAAGAAAGGGAACGTCTCATGCTGAAGCGAAACATGCTACTGATTGCCCTGTGTGCCAGCGTTGCGTGTCTGGGTATGAGCCTGCCCGCGACCGCGCAGGAAGCGGCTTCGGAAACCGTCGTGCCCAATCCACCCGAGGGATTCGTGGCGTTGTTCAATGGCAAAGACCTCGAAGGCTGGAAGGGGTTGGTCGCGAATCCCGAGAAGCGCGCCAAGATGAGCCCGGAGGAACTTGCCGAGGCCCAGAAGAAGGCCGATGAGAGGATGCGGGCCCACTGGAAGGTCGAGAACGGCGTATTTGTATTCGACGGCAAGGGCGACAGCCTGTGTACGGCGAAGGACTATGCCGACTTCGAGATGTATGTGGACTGGAAGATCAAGCCGATGGGCGATAGTGGCATCTATTTGCGCGGTTCGCCCCAAGTCCAGATCTGGGACACGGCGAAGTGGCCGGAAGGTTCGGGCGGTCTGTACAACAACCAGAAGAACCCCAGTAAGCCCCTCACGTGCGCCGACAAACCCATCGGAGAGTGGAACACCTTCCGCATCAAGATGGTGGGTGAGCGCGTGTGGGTGTGGCTGAACGGCGAGTTGGTCGTCGATAACACCGTGCTCGAGAATTACTGGGATCGCAGCAAGCCCATTTATCCTTCGGGCCAAATCGAACTGCAGAATCACGGCAACACGCTCTGGTTCACCAATATCTATCTTAAGGAACTCGATGGGGATGATGGGTCCGACAACAAATAGCGGGCGGTATAGCCGCAGGAGTTTTCTGAAAGGGGCGGCGGCCATGGCTGCCGCCCCTTACATTGTACCCGCGTCGGCACTGGGGTTGGATGGGGCGGTCGCGCCCTCTAACCGTATCACCATGGCGTGCATCGGGGTGAATAGCCGGGGCACCGGCGACATGAAATCCTTCCTCAACCACGCCGACACCCAAGTCGTCGCCGTCTGTGACGTTGACAAAGCCCATCGCGAACGCGCTAAACGCATCGTCGAAACGCGGTACGCCAAGAACCGATCCGGCTATACCGGCTGTGATGTTTACAACGATTTCCGCGATGTCATGGCGCGGGACGACGTCGACGCCGTCATGATCGCCACTCCCGACCACTGGCACGCCCTCATCGCCATCGCCGCGGCCAAGGCGGGCAAGGACATCTACTGCGAGAAGCCGATCTCGAAGACCGTGGCCGAGGGCCGGGCCTTGTGCGACGCCGTGCGCTGCTACGGACGCATCTTCCAGACCGGCAGCCAATTGCGTTCCGTGCGCAACGTACGGTTTGCCTGCGAACTGGTGAGGAACGGCCGCATCGGCAAGCTGCACACCATCCGCACCTATCTGCCGCCGAGCCCCTCCTGCGGACCACAACCGGAGATGTCCGTGCCCCAAGGCTTCGACTATGACCTGTGGCTGGGCCCGGCGCGTTGGGCGCCCTATACCGTCAGACGCTGCCATCGTAGTTTTCGGTACGTTTCCGACTACGCCGGCGGCACGATGACCGACTTGGGCGCCCACGACAACGACTTGGCTCAATGGGGCAACGGCACGGAACACACCGGGCCGGTGGAGATCGAAGGCCGGGGCGAGTTCCCCCGCGACGGTCTGTTCGACGCCGCCATGCGCTACGAAGTCCGCTACACCTACGCCAACGGCGTCACGCTGATCTGCTCGACGGATCCCTACCCCGAAGGCACCGGCGTGCGCTTCGAAGGCACGGAAGGTTGGGTGTACACCCGTTGGGCGATCAACGCCGAGCCGCAGTCGCTGTTGGAGACCAACATTGGCCCAAATGAAATCCATCTGTACAAAAGCGAAGACCACCATCGGAATTTCCTCGACTGCGTGAAGTCGAGAAAAGAGACCATCGTCCCGGCCGAAACGGGACACCGTTCCATCACCATCTGCCACCTGGGTAACATCGCGATGAAACTCGGACGAAAGCTCCGCTGGGATCCCGATCGCGAGCGGTTCAAGGACGATCCCGAAGCCGACCGTTATCTGTTGTCACCGATGCGCGCTCCATGGCGCCTGGAAGTTTAGAGGGGAGAACGAAACATGAGCGGAAATCGAATCACCCGGCGCACGTTCCTCAAGCGGGCCGCTGTCACTTCGGCGGCAGCCGTTGCGTTCCCGTACATCATTCCCTCCAGCGCCCTGGGGGCGGACGGCGCCGTGGCGCCCAGCAATCGCATCGTGATGGGCGCTATCGGAGTCGGGGGTCAGGGCACCGGCAACATGCGGGCGTTTCTCGGAAGCCGCGGCGTCCAGATGGTGGCTGCCTGCGACGTCGACAAGGCGCACGTGGCCCGCGCCAAGGGTATTGTCGACAAGCGGTACGACAACAAGGACTGCGCCACCTATGGCGACTTCCGTCAACTGCTTGCGCGCGACGATATCGACGCCGTCTGCATCGGAACCCCTGACCACTGGCACGGCCTCGTCACCCTGGCCGCGGCCGAGTCCGGCAAGGACATCTACTGCGAGAAGCCTCTCGTCAATACGATCGCCGAGGGCCGCGTCGTATGCGACGCCATCGAACGCTACGGACGCGTGTTGCAGACAGGTAGCCACGAACGCTCCCGGCCCAACGCACGTTACGCCTGCGAACTCGTCCGTAACGGACGCATCGGCAAGCTTCAGTCCATGACGGTCAACCTGCCGCCCAACTCCTGGCAACTGCCTGGGCCCAACCCGCCGATGGCCGTGCCCGAGGGTTTCAACTATGACATGTGGCTGGGGCCGACGCCCTACGAGACCTACACGAAGAACCGGTGCCACTTCTGGTTTCGCTACATCCTCGACTACTCCGGCGGCGAGGTGACCGATCGCGGCGCGCACGTGATCGACATCGGGCAGTTGGGCAACAACACCGACCACACCGGCCCCGTCGAGATCAAGGGCCAAGGCGAGTTTCCCCGCGACGGCCTTTACGACACCGCCCAGTTGTTCGAGTTCGCGTTCACTTACGCCGACGGCATGAAAATGCTCGTCACCAGCAACCAGCCTCGCGGGGTCAAGTTTCAGGGCACCGACGGCTGGGTGTTCGTGCACATCCACGGCGGCAATCTCACGGCTGAGCCCGCCTCGCTCTTGCAGGAGGTCATCGGTCCCAACGAGGTCAACCTGGGCCGCAGTCCCGGGCACCACGCCGACTTCCTCAACGCCGTCAGAACCCGCGGCACGACCATGGCGCCCCCCGAAGTGGGGCACCGTTCCGCCACCATGTGCCACTTGGCCAACATCGCCATGGTCACTGGAAAGACCCTTCAATGGGATCCCGTCGCCGAGCGCATCACCAACGACGACGTTGCCCAGCGCATGACGTCCCGCCCCATGCGAGCGCCCTGGAAGATGGCCTGACGCCCGCCCCAAGTGCGCGTGTTAAGGACAGCCCACGGTGTCGAACCTCCAGACACCAGCGAATTGGCGCCTTCCCGAGCGCTGTGGTACAATCTGCGCCCGTGGATACTACCAACACACTCGAACATTTCTATCGTCCTGTTGAGGACGAAGTCAGCCGTGTCCGGCAGGCCGTGGGCGAGCTGTGGGCCGAGGCCATTACCCTGGTCGACGGCTCCGCTGACGCCGTGCCCCGGGCGGGCGGAAAACTGTTGCGCCCTGCCCTGTGCCTGTTGTCCGCCGGGGCTATCGGGGCCGAGGACGTCGGCGCGTTCGTCGGGCTAGCCACCGCCTTCGAGCTTCTGCATGTGGCCGCACTCACCCACGACGACGTCGTCGACAAGGCCAATCTCCGGCGTGGATCCGCATCACTCAATGCGCTGTGGGACGACCGCACCGCCGTGCTCAGCGGCGACTACCTTGTCGCCCGCTCGATCGAACTGCTGACCCAAATGGGCTCATGCGAGGTCGTTGCCAGCACGTTTCAGGCCGTGCGCCGAATGACCGAAGGCGAACTGCGCAGCCTCCACACCCCCTACGACCGCTTTTCGCAGGAGGATTGTCTCCGCCTTGCGGAAGACAAGACCGCTTCCTATTTCGCAATTACCTGTGCCGCACCCACCTACATGACCGGCGAGACCTACCGCGACGCCCTGTACGAATACGGACTGGCCTTGGGGATTGCGTTCCAGTTGGCCGACGATATCCTGGACATTGCCCAGCCCTCCGATGCCCTCGGCAAGCCCTCCTGTGGCGATATTGTGCAGGGAAAACGTACCGTGCCGCTGCTGTTCATGCGCGAAGCGCTTGATCTGACGGAGCGCAAGCGTCTTGACGCCCTGTCGGGCACGCCCCTCGACGAAGCCGATCGCGCCTGGGTGGGCCAAGCGCTGGCGGCCTCCGGCGCACGCGAACGGACCGAGTCGCTCGCCCGCGACTATGCGCGGGCCGCCTGCGACGCCCTCGCCGCGCTTCCGGATAGCCCGCACAAGGATTCCATGGCCGGTTTAACGGAATTTGTCTTGACTCGTGGCTCGTGATTGGGCCAATATCATACATCCGGGGGCGGAAATCGCGTCATATTTCTTGAACGATTATGCCAAGAACAGGCATGCTTGTATGAATAGGCCGCAGTGGCCTTCGTCCAACTTAATAGGAACGGGAGAGGGACAGCACGATGATTCATCGCCAGGTATTAGTATTCAGTCTTATTTTGGCCATAGGCCTGCTTGCCGCAGGGGGGGCCTGTCAGGCTGCCGAACCCGGCCCCGGCGCGCCGAACGCCGAAAAGCTCGGTTGGCGTCTGGGCTGTCAGGCCTACTCGTTCAACCGGTTCACGTTTTTCGAAGCCGTTGACAAGGTCCATTCGCTGGGCCTGAAGTACATCGAGATGTACGGCGGTCAGCCGCTCAACGCCGAGAAACCCGACGTCAAGACCGGTCCCGGGATGTCGGCCGAAGACCGCGCACTCGTCAAGGCCAAGCTCGCCGAGTGCGGCATCAAGCTCGTCAATTTCGGCGTAACCGGCCTGTCTAACGACGAGGCCCAGTGCCGCGAAGTGTTCGACTTCGCCAAAGACATGGGCATCGAGACCATCTGCTCCGAGCCCCCGAAGGACGCCTTCGACCTCATCGACAAGCTCTGCCAGGAGTACGACATCAACGTCGCGCTCCACAATCACCCCAAGCCTTCCCGCTACTGGAACCCCGACACCGTCCTCGAGGTCTGTGAAGGGCGCAGCAAGTACATCGGCGCTTGCGCCGACACCGGTCATTGGATGCGTTCCGGCATCGAGCCGCTCGAAGCCGTCAAGAAGCTCGAAGGCCGCATTGTCACCTTCCACTTCAAAGATCTCAACGAATTCGGCAAGCGCGCGCATGACGTCCCGTGGGGCACGGGTAAGGCCAACGTCAAAGCCATCTTGGAAGAAGTTCACCGTCAGGGACTCGAGGCCGTGTTCTCCATCGAGTACGAGCACAACTGGGAGAACTCGCTGCCCGAGATCGCCGAATCCGTCGCGTACTTCGACAAGGTCGCCGCTGAACTGGCCGACGCCAAGTAACCGATGGCCCGGAGTGGGCCAGGGCGGGCACGGCCGGACCGTCCTGAGGGCTGAGCCCATTGGAGCGAAGCTATTGTGGCCGAGTCGTGGAACTCCATGCCCCGTTTTCGATATTATTCCCAGTTGTCGCAGGAGTGCGTCCGCACATACTAGATAGAGGTGAAGAAATGAAGGAACGTAAGAACAACGAATCCCGTCGTCTTGACGGCCAGGCGTCTGTCTCTGAATCAGGCGTCGAGGAGTCCCGGACAAAGGGGCACGGACCGTCGCGTCGCGATTTTCTAGTCTCTACAGCCTCGCTGAGCGCCGGGCTGATTCTGGCCGGGAAAGCCACTGGCCAGGAAGCCGCCGCCGCGACCGGCGCCGAAGGCGCTGCCGCTTCGGCAACCGCGGCCTCCCCCACGGCGCCGTTGGCCCCGCCGCCCGCCATCAAGCGCAAAGGGCCCGGCGAAGTGCTCAACATCGCCCTCATCGGCCAAGGCGCCCAAGGCCAGGTGCTGAGGGAGTCGATTCTCCGCATCCCCAACATCCGAGTGAAGGCCATATGCGACATCTGGAAATACGCGCAACGACGCTCATCCCGCACCCTGAAGAAATATGGTATCGAAGTCACGGTGTATGAGGATTACAAGGAACTTATCGAGAACGAGAAAGATCTAGACGCGGCCGTCATCGCCACGCCCGACTTTGTCCACGCCGACCACGCGATCGCTTGTATGGAAGCCGGACTCGACGTTTACTGCGAGAAAGAAATGTCCAACAGTCTGGCCCGTGCCCGTGACATGGTGCTGGCGTCCCGCGCTACCGGCCGGCTGCTCCAGATCGGCCATCAGCGCCGCAGTAACCCGCGCTATCGCCACGCCATCAACACACTGGTGCGCGAGACCAACCTGCTCGGCCGGGTGACGCACGGTTACGCGCAGTGGAATCGTGCCAAGAGTGACGACCTGGGCTGGCCGAAGAAGTACGAGATCTCCCCCGAGAAGCTCGAAAAATATGGCTATTCCTCGATGTCCCATTTCCGGAACTGGCGCTGGTACAAGAAATATGGCGGCGGCCCGATTGTCGACCTGGGGTCGCACCAGATCGACATCTTCGCCTGGCTGTGGGGGACCAACCCCAAGTCGGTCATGGCTAGCGGAGGCGTCGATTTCTACCCCCACCACGAGTGGTACGACAATGTGCTGGCCACCTTCGAGTATGAGAACGAGCAAGGCGTCAACCGCGCGTTCTACCAAGTTCTGACGACCACAAGCTGCGGCGGCTTCTTCGAGCGCTTCATGGGTGTGGACGGTACGCTGGTGATCTCCGAGGTACCCCAGCGCGGCGACCACATGCTGCGCGAGGCGAACGCCCAGGAATGGGAGCCTTTCGCCAACAAGGGCCTGCTGCTGCCGCAGGTCACCGAGGCCCCGAAGCCGGCAGCGAAGACCGCTGACGTTTCCGTCGATGTGCGCGTCTCGCCGACGTTGGGTTCGTGGCAGTTGCCGGTGCAGTTGTTTAAGCCCGCTCACCAGCCGCATCTCGAGAACTTTTTCAACGCGATCCGCATGGGCACGCCGCTCAACTGCCCGGGGGAAGTCGGCTATGAAACCGCAGTGGCCGTTCTCGCGTGCAACACTGCCGTCGAGGCGGGGAAGAAGATCGAATTCACGCCGGAGGACTTTGAGGTTTGATGAACACACGCCTGATGACACTGACGACACTGCTCGCCGTAGCCGTGTCCTGTGCTGCCGCCGCCGCGCCCAACAAACACGCGGACGCCGACGGGAGCCGCGCGCGCGTCGTTCACCGCATCCCCCTCTACGACGAAACCGGTTCGCGGATTCGATGTGACTTCGACGACGCCAAACCCTTCTCGCCGCGCGCGACCTGTGGCGATTGTCATGACTACGACCTGATCGGGGCGGGGTGGCATTTCAATGCCGCCGACGACTTGGTCGCTCCCGGACGCCCCGGCGAGCCCTGGATGCTGATCGACAAAGCGACTGGCACCCAGCTCCCGCTTTCGTACCGCGGCTGGCCCGGCACGTGGCGTCCCGCCGACATCGGCATGACCTCGTGGGAATTCACCAAAACCTTCGGCCGCCACATGCCCGGCGGCGGTGTGGCTGAGGGTGGCTATCTCTTCGAGTACGGCACGACCGACCCCGCCGGCCCCGGCCTCGAAGAAATCGATCCACATGCCCGTTGGGACATCTCCGGAGAACTCGAGATCAACTGCCTCACGTGTCACAACGTCTCGTCGGAGCAGAATGGTAGCGAATGGGCGTTTCAGGTCGCCCGCGAGAACTTCCGCTGGGCGTCCACCGCGGCCGCCGGTCTTGGCATTGTCAACAACGTCGCTTCCCGTCTGCCGGAGTCCTATGACCCCGCCAACGGTGCGAACCCCGACAACTCGTATGCCGTTCCGCCCACCGTGGACTACGATCCGGCCAAGTTCGACGCCAAGCAGCGCGTCCTGTTCGACGTTGTGCGTGACGCCCCGGCCGAGCGTTGCGCCTTCTGTCACTCCACTGTTTCCGCCGATGCCGACCTCAATGGACTGTGGCGTTGCGACGGCGATGTGCACATGCAGGCGGCCAACCTCTCCTGCACGGACTGCCACCGCAACGGTATCGGTCACGGCATCGTTCGCGGATATGAGGGTGAATCTTCCGACCCAACGGTCGCTTCGCTGACCTGCGCCGGTTGCCATTCCGGCACGGACGCGGAAGGCAGCGTCGGCGGACGCCTCGGCGCCCCGGTGCCGCTGCACAAAGGCTTGCCCGAATCCCACCTCGATAAACTGACGTGTACGTTGTGCCACTCGGGCTCCAAGCCCGAAGACACCATTGGCCTCGTTCGAACCTCGCGTGCGAACCGGCTGGGCATCCACGGCGCCGCGAAGTGGGACACCGAGTTGCCCTACATCGTTGCGCCCGTCTACAAGCGTCAGGAGAACGGCAAGATCGCGCCGTTCAACGTGGTGTGGCCCGCCTTCTGGGGTGTGAAAGACGGCGATGACGTGAAACCGCTGCCTATCGACACCGTCACGCCCTATGTCAGCGCCCTACGCTGGAGCGAGGATTTCGCGAACGCGAAAGCCGCTTGGGCCATGGCGCAAGCCTTTGCCGAGGGCGTCGAGCTGACGCTGGAGGCCGAAGAGTGCCAGGGCGAGGTCGCAGACACGTTGACAGTGGCCGAAGCCGCCTTTGCGATCGTCCAAGAACAGACAAGCGGGGCGACGGTCAATGCCGCCGCGTTGGCCAGCATCGCCTTCGAGGGCACGGTCGACAAGTTCAACCTGTTCATCGAGGGCATCAGGAACAGCGCGCAGAAGCGTGCGGCGGAAGAGGCTGGCGAGCCCGAGCCTGAACCCAAGTTCGCACCGAAGCCCGAAGTGGCTGCCTGGACACTCGACGACACCCGGGTCAGCCACGTGTTGGCCAAGCTGCAAGCCGACGGCGTCGTGACCGGCGTGCCCGTCTACGTGTCCGGCGGCAAGTTGCACAGCCTACAGGGCGAAGGCACGTTGAGTGCCGAAGCCCACAAGGCCGCCGCGCCCTACTCGTGGCCAATCGCCCACGATGTGCGTCCTGCGTCCGAAGCCATCGGCGCCAAAGGCTGCACCGAGTGCCACGCTCCCGATGCACCGTTCTTCTTCGCAAAGGTCGACGCGGCAACCCCGGCCGACCTGAGCCAAGCGCCGTTCAGCGCCGCCATGTACGAGTTGCAGGAAGTTGACGAAGTAACGCTGAAGGCGTTGGGCCTGAGCGTCCGCTTTCGCAATCTCTATCTCACCGGCAGTGTAGTGGCCGGCGTATTCCTGGCCTTTGGCCTGATGTACTTCGTGTTCCTCGGTCTCCAGGGCGCCTTCCGCGCCATGATTCCCACGACGGGGCGGAGGAAATAGGTCGTGGAAGAGTATCTCACGTTTAGGAACATCGCGTTCGCCGGTATGGCGGCCACGATTGTCGGCTCGCTGGGCCATCGCATCCTCTTCGGCGCGAACCGCCCCAATTCCAAGCCATCAAAGAATACGGTACGCCGTTTCGGCATTTGGGAGCGTCTAGTTCACTTCTTGACCATGTCGGCGTTTTTGTGCCTGGCCATCAGTGGCTTCATCGAAGTCGCCGAGAGCGAGCGGCTCAGTGGATTGACAGGGATCCTCCATGTCTCCATGGCGCCCGTGTTGGCGATTGGTCTATTCCTCATGCTCGCGACCTGGGGAAAAGACGGCCGCTTCGCGGCCTACGACCTCAAGTGGAGCATGGTGATGGGCGGCGGCCTCGGGTTCGGCAAGCACCCGCCGGCCGGCCGTTTCAACGCCGGGCAGAAGGCGTACCTGTGGGCGGCGGTGTTGCTCGGGCTCGTGTGTCTGGCTTCCGGACTGGGCCGCATGTACCCCGTGCTTGGACCGTTGGGACAGGATATCGTGTATCAGACGCATCGCTGGACGGCGCTGACGTTAGTGATGGCGACCGTGATTCACCTGTACTTGCGCACGTTGGCGAACCCCGGAACCGTCGGTGTGTTGCTGACGGGCCGTGTGTCGCCCGAGTGGGCCGAAGCCCACCACCCCGTGTGGTGGGACGAGATAGATAAACGCAAGTAATGTAGAGCAGCCGAACGGCTGAGAATAGCAATGGGGTGTTGCAGAAACCCCCTTGAAGTTAAGGAGAACGAGATGAAAAAAACTATGACCCTCATCGGAATGATTGTGGCGTTCGCGCTGTTGGCGGGCGTGGCCGTTCCGCGCACCTGTAACGCCGAGGATCTCACCGAGCTGAAGCTCAAACTGCCCAAGCCGATGTTCGTCGGCACTCCGAAGAACATCAAGTCGAAAATCCTTGACCCCAACACGGGCAAGAAGCGCAAGCCCGTCATGGCGCCCGCCGGCCTCACCAACGTCGCGTTCGAGAAGGAAGTGACCGCCAGCGACGACGAGCCCATTATTGGCGAACTCGAGATGCTCACCGACGGCGACAAGGAAGGCGCGGACGGCAGCTTCACCGAATTTGGCCCCGGACTCCAGTGGGTGCAGGTCGACCTCGGCGAAAGCTACGAGTTGTACGTCATCGTGCTGTGGCACTACCACTCGCAGGCCCGCATTTACCACGACGTCGTCGTTCAGATCTCCGACGACCCCGACTTCGTCACCGGCGTGACGACGATCTACAACAACGACCAAGACAACTCGGCCGGACTCGGCGTTGGCAAGAACTGGGAGTGGATCGAGACGAACGAAGGCCGCGTGATGGATGCCAAAGGCGCCAAGGGCCGCTACATTCGTTTCTATAGCGACGGCAGCACCTCGAACGACATGAACCATTACATCGAGATCGAGGCCTACGGCCGCTAGGACCAGTACACTCGGTTACATACATTTGCATCTCGCGCGCGGCGTCCGGCATCATGCCGGACGCCGCGCG
>JAACEL010000438.1 GCA_011682535.1 Nitrospiraceae bacterium
GCGGTACGTTCGAGGCAAGTTGCTCAAACAAGCATCGGAACAAGTCCTCTTCAGTGTAAGACTCGGCCTTCAGCGAGTTCAGTTGTAGGAGGATTTCTTTGCGAGTGTTGGCGAGTTCCACGCGGTTTGCGTGTTCTCTCAGGTCGTGATTCGCTTCTTCCACCCGAACCTTTAGCAGCTCGCGTTCCTGGACCAACTCCTCAAGGAGCCTGTCTCGCTCTCGAACGACTTCACTGTGGTGAAGAGCCCGGGATACAGCGGCCCGGAACGCAGGAAAGCTCACGGGCTTCACTAGGTAGTCGAAGGCGCCTTCCCGCATGGCTTCAACAATAGTCTCTGGGCGGGTATCCCCTGTCAGTATTGTGAAAACGCAGCATGGGTTGAGCTGCGAGATGATCGGCAAGAGGGACAAGCCGTCTTCATCGGGAAGGCCAAGATCGATGATGGCACAAGAAGGGGACCGGGCCTCTGCCAGCGCCACGGCCTCGGCACAGGACGCAGCGCTCGCGTAGTCGTGGCCCAGTCTCTCAATATATGCGCAAATCCCCCTGCGCACCAGCGGATCATCATCGACCACCAGTATTAGATGTTCTTCTCCCATTTTCCGCACTTACCCCTTGGATCGTAACCTTCCTCCGTAGACGACTCCTCACCCTTCCCCGCGAACCTGTTATCTGCTGCCCCAGTTTCGGCAATTCACCCGGTTTGCCAAAAAAGCTGACCGCGTCGAGCTTCGTCCCGACGCACCCCAGTACTTCGCCCACTTCCACAAACCCCAAACTCACCATGAATACAAGAAACCGGAGGCGTATGAACCCCCGCCCGCCCAAGCATCACGGCCACAGCACGCAGACACAAGGATCGTAGTACTCGGCAGCACAACCCGCACTCAGAAGATCTCCAAGTATTTTAGCAAACATATAGGTTCATGTCAAGCCCACATTTTTTGGGCAGGCCCGAGCCTACGAATCTGGCACTGCTATAGGGGTGGATTTCTTGGGGCTCACTCTTTCACGCTGCTTCACGTATGCCCTCTCTTTTTGCCCTTTGTTGGTCTTGGGAAGGCTTTCTAGCGTTGTCTGCGGTTTTGCTTGATGACCTCCTAGGCGTATTGTTCGGCAAGTTTCATTGAATCGGCCCCGATTTCTTTGGACACGGGTTTGGGATAGCCGTGTACGAATGAGGACGCCTAGTGAGCGGTGCGCCGAAGGAGACGGAGCAGGGGTCGCTAGGTCCGAAGCAACGTCTTGTCTAGTCCGCTCCAGGACAGCAAACACGTGGTTGAAACCGTAGCGAGCTAACCGAAAGGCGCGCGCCACCTGCGCTTTGCGTACATCTACCCATGCAGCGAGAACTGCCGACCGCGACCGTCGTCATCTCTCCCGGCCGACAATGAAGTCTTGCTCTTGTTGAAAGGCGTGGGGTCGAAGTCGTTCGTGGAAAACTCGGGCGAGGAAGACGCCGTTGCCGATGAGGTAGCGCCGCCACAGACGTCGAGGTTCCTGGATGAGGCGGTAGACCCATTCCATGCCTACCTCGCGGACCCATTTTGGCGCGCGGGGAACACGTCCCGCCAAGTAATCGAACAAGCCGCCGAAGCCCATGGCGACGTTGACGTTGAGTTCGTCAAGGTTTCCATGGATCCAGAGCTCCTGTTTGGGCACGCCCATGGCGACGACGAGGAGATCGGCGCCAGACTGGGCGATCTTGCGAACTACGTCAGACTCTTCCTCGGGCGAAAAATAGCCGTGCCCCCATCCCTTGACTATGACGCCGGGGTAGTGTCGCTTGACCCATTCAGCGGCAAGATCGGCGACACCAGGGGCTCCGCCTAGCAGGTAGATGCTCCTGCCCGTGCCAGACAGCGCGGCGCAAAGCCGCGGAAACAGATCGGTGCCGCAGAGGTTCTGACGGATGGGGCGGCAGAGTATCTTGCCGGCAAGGTTGGTGCCAAACCCATCCGCCAGGACTAGGTCCGCGTCCTCCAGTACCTCTTTGTAATCGGGCACCCGGACACTCTCGTTGATGTTTTGCGGGTTGATAAAACACACTTGGCTTGCACCGGGTCCGTCGAGCATTTCCACGACACGGTCAATTGCGGAGCGCATAGTGATGTTGTCAATCCGGACACTAAGAATCCTGATACTGGAGGCATAACCGGGAGGATCGTCACCCCAGAGCAGCAAGGTGATCAGGCCAGGCAGCGCGCGGAGCACTATGCTCAGGTCTTTGCGCAAGCTACAGGCTTCAGCATAACCGGAATCGAGAATGACCTCCCGGACGTAATCAAGGCTTGCGCGACGCCGGATCCACCAGTCGCAAATCAGACCGGGCCGGATGGTGCTCTTCGCGCGAGCCAGAGGCTCACGATCAAGACACGCCCACATCTCGCTTGGAGAAACTGCGCGCGGGCCTATGAACGACAGGTCGCCTCGCAGAATATTAAGTAGAATCGGCAACCTGCGCACGAAACGCCGCTTGGTGGTGAAAGCAAATTCATTGAACGTCCGACAATCCCGGCCGATCTTCGGAGTGCTCTGAAAGATCGCCGTACGCTTACTCATCAACACTTGAAGGGCCACTATGATGAAAAGCGGCGACGATATGATCAAGAAACCAACTGAGAAGGCAATATCGATTACCCGCTTGACATATGGGTAGAGCCGCGCGTGCGCGTGAGTCTCGGGAAGCCTCTCGTCCACCTCCAGTCGCCGCATCACTTCCGATTGTACCGGAGTCCAAACGGACTCACGGACCGCGAAAGACGGCGATGGCTGTGCAATTGAAGTACTTTGCGGCTCCATGGTTGACACGCATTACCTCCCCTGACGACATCGCAGCACTTCCCCGCAGAAAGATGCACTCCGCATCGACCGTGACAGGTAACAACGCAAATTGCGTGCCAAAGCGCATGGAAAGATACTGGGGGCATGGAACAGGTCCCTATAGCCCTCCGGAATCGGAACTTACAGACCATGGGACCGGAAGCCGAAGGATCCAAACCTTGGGGACTGCATGGCAATTGTTAGTCACGTTTGAACGACACATGACCTGACCATATCTCTTTGAACTGTTCCATTGAAATTGGAGGATACGTTGGGCGGGTAGGATACCCTCGATGCACGGGAGGACTCAGTACGTTCCCTTTCGCGCAACGTCTTGTCTGTCCATCCTTGCTGTTCGCTCCCGACGTCATGCCGCGCCTCGGAATTGTCAGTAGATTCTACATGGCGAAGCCAATACAGACCCTCTCATGCCATTTGGGGTCAAGAAGCGAGAATCTGCAAGCCCAATGGAATCAAGTAGAAACAACTCAGGCCAACCACGTTCAGGACCCTCACAACGGTCTTGAAGACGCGCACCAAAAGGTTGGCTTGGGTTCGATTCCCGCCGCCTCCACCATTCTTCTTTCTGGACTAAGCTGTTGGTGTTGCTTGGTTTCTGTTCGAGGGCCCTGTTGGGATTCTTCTCGCGGGACCTGCCTGTGACCTGAATATTACCTGTAAAAGTGTCGCCGTTCTGTCCGGGTCTTACCTGTTCGCCTACTTTCTCAGCAACTTCAGAGAGACGTGTATCGCGGGCTCGAGCGTACACATTCATGGTCAGGTCTGGCGTGGAGTGTCGCGCCAATACCTGTGCCTCTTTGGCAGAGGCGCCAGCCTCTAAGACAAACGACACATAGGCCACGCGCAACGCGTGGAAGTCGATCTTGCCGTCTTCGGTGTGCTTTGGGATCCCAGCGGCTTTCAGGTCGATCTCCAGGTCCCTTCCCGGATGAGAGGGCACATAGAGCAGAGGATCATCCTTCGCTTTCCCATCAGATTCCTCACTCAGTTCTGTCACGAGCCACCGGGGCAACGGTTGGAAACCACCTTTGCGGTTCTTTGTCCAAGAGGCATCCAGATAAACTCCTCCCCCTGCAATGTCCAGATGGGCCACCCGCAGCATGCTGAGCTCACGGGCACGCAGGCCTGTGCAGATAGCCATCTCGTAGGTCAATCGGCGGTAGGGTTGACAAGCACTAAAGAGGCGCCCGAGCTCTTCCTGTGTTATCGCTCTGCGGTGGCTCCTCGGGGTATTGTCAAACGGCGACAATTGCTCCAGAGGATTTCGGTCCATATACCCTCTCTTCTTGCACCACTCGCAGAATGCCTGGAGTCCGTCCGCGTAATTCTGTAGAGTTTTGCCGCTACGGCCTCGGCGATCAATCTTGCGGAGCGCTTTCTCCACCCTCGGAAGAACGCCTCCGAGGTCAGCCACCTGTTTGAGCTTGAGCTCGGTCTCCCAGAACTCGATAAATGAACGACGCATCCGAGCATGCGTTGCCCCCCATGGACGGCCGCCGCGTCCTCCTTGTGTCTCGC
>JAACEL010000439.1 GCA_011682535.1 Nitrospiraceae bacterium
AAGTGAGCAGACAGGCCTATGGCCTATCCAAAATCTTGGTCTCTGCCGACGATCGGTTCGAGCCCCAGTTTGTTTAGGACAGCAGTGATTATACCACAAAAGCCTTGTCTGCGCCGGAACCGCCTAAGCGCCTGCCGCTAAATAGTTTAAAGCAATAAGGAACACAGGGCGTCCCGAATGGGGCCCACACCGAATCCCGTATTCTCCGAATTATGGCTAGTGAATCGCTGGATTTCAGCAGAATTGCTCCAGATACCACGCGCCGCGAAGAAAACCCTCCTCACGCGTCTGAGTGCCGTCTTCATGCTCGATGCTGAGCACACCGTCGTAGCCGTTTGCACGCAGGTGGGAGATGTACTCGCCCCAGTCGATGTTGCCGAAGCCGGGGATTACGTAACGCCACCAGCCGCTCCCGAGCACGCCAACGTGAGCGCGCTTGGCCTTGTCGACCAGCGTATCCTTGGCATGGGTGTGGAAGATCCGGGGACCGAACATGGAAACCGGCACCAGGTGATCGCACTGTTGATGGTAGAGGTGCGAGGGGTCGTAGTTCAGGCCGAAGTTGTCGTCCTGGATCGTCTCGAACAGACACTCGAAGGTGTCGAGCCCTTGCAGACACGTCGCGAAATAATTCTCGAGGGCGATGTTGATCTTCTTGCGCCGGGCGTGGGTGAGGATCGGGCGGAACACCTTCGGCAGCACCTTGCGGATCGTCTCGATCTTCGACATGCCCTCGACAGGAAACCCCGCCAGCATGCACACCGTCGGCACGCCCAGCATCGCGGCGGCGTCGATGGTTTTCTTGGCGTGCGCCTGAATCGCTTTGCGCGTCTTGGGATCGGCCGCGTCGGCGTAATAGGCCAGACTCGTAATCTCCAGACCCCGCGCCGCGAGATTCTCCTGTATCTTCCCGGCCCGTTTCGCCGTCAGCCGCGCGGGGCTGATATGTTTGCTGCCGGGATGCGCCATAACTTCCAGACAAGGGATGTCGGCCTCTTCGGCGAAGTTCATTACCGTTTCCAGCCGCTCGTTGCCAAAGGGACCAGTCAGCATGCCAACTTTCATTGCTCGTTTCCTTTCCGCGCCGCGCTCTCGGCGGCTCGTTACCGTCACACAACACTCTACGGCGGCCTGCTGCCGCCTACTCTTCAGTCAACGCATTGAACCGTACGTTTCGGATCGCCCCCGCCGTCCGCCAGGTCGCAATCCCGAACGGACGCGACTTGCCCACTTCGAACCGGATGTCGACATGTCGATCCTCCGTGGACACGTCCACGATGGCCTTGTCGTCGATCCAGGCCTGGATCCTCTTGTCCGTCACGCGTACGCGAATGCGATACCAACGTTCCATCTCGAAGTCCATGAACCGCGCCGTCTCGTTGTTGTACGCATCCTGGTAATCGAGACACGAGATGCCCACGCACGTGCCGCCCCAGCCCCCGACGATGAACGAAGCCGAAGACTCACCATAGGGGAACGTCAATCCGCAGAAGAAGTCGCTCCCCGAAACCCGCTTGGCCTCGAGCGTAACCTCGAAGTTCATGCGCACCAGGGGACCGCTCCAGGTGACGCCTGTCATGTCGTTACCTTCTTCGAGATAGACGACGCCGTCTTCGACCCGCACCTCGCCGCTGCCGTGAAACTCCGTCACCCGCCACCCCTTCTCTTCCTTGAAGACGCCGTCGATGGGCTTGCCGTCCGGGGCAATGTTGTGGGACAAGAGAAACGAAGTCATCACGGGTTTCGGAGCGGGCGACTCCGCGCCATCCTCGGCCCACGCGGCGGCGCCGCCGAGCGTCAACGCGATGGCGCAAAGCAGCGCCGTAGTCAGGATTCGCATGTACACCTCCAGTTCCTTTCCGTCGTTCCCACCGTCTCAGGAGCAGGCTCTATTGTATCCAATTGGCAGGCGGGAAACCGCATGCGCCATTGCTCAACCGTCCAGGCCTGGCGGTTCGAAGTTGAACGACTTGGCCACCAGCGTCTGTCCGCTACGGAACCGGCGGCCCCAGTCAACCGTGTTCGGCTCGCTGATCATGTACTTGGGACGCGGCGTGTATGACTCGCTGGGGAACTCGGGCAGTTCGAACGACGTGTCGACCACCTGAAGTTGGATCGGCCGCGCGGGAACTCCGGTCTGGATCTCCAGTTCCATCCCTGAGCGCGGAAAAATCGCGTACTTCAGCTTCCATTGTTTGCCCTTCTGGCCAAGTGTAACGCCGTTCACCGTTACGCGGGAAACTGCGGTCTCGGAGTTACATGACAGCGCGAGCCTGGCGCCTTTCCGGGGCGACCGGACCCGCAGGCGCAGGATCCGCCCGCCTGCGGTCACCGTGTCGGACAACACTTCGACCGCGGGCGGCGCCAACGGCGCGACCGGCGCTTCCGCTTTGAGGTAGGCGCCGGTGAACCCGAAGTCATGCGCTCGTTCCCGCTGCGTGCCGGGCGGGAAAAACTGGCTCGTCCACTCGTCCGGTTCGGCATCCGCGCTGAGCCAGTAGGCACGTCCCGTGCTCGCGTTGAAGCCGTAGCTCAGGCAAGAGAACTTGGGCTGCGCTTCGCTGAAACCACCCAGCATCAGCGCCGCCGCGAACAACAGGACGCCCAGCGCCCCCGCGCTGGCGGGCAGCCACCGCTTGTCGGGCATGGTCAGGATGTCGAGGTGCTGAATCGCGAGTCCCAACAGCAGCGCGAATAGCAGCATCAGGCCCGGCGCGAGGAACACCGTCAGCGCCGCCATCAGCGCGTATAGGTTGGGGATCACCAGCAGGATGCCGGGCAGAACATAAAGCGCCATCACGATCAAACGGCCGGGCGCCGTCGGGTGTACGTCGGAGATACGGAACGTCACCGCGAGGCCCAAGCTGGCAAACAGCAACGGCCACATGAACAAGAAGGCGGCTCCGGGAAAACGTACGTACACGGCGATCAGTGCAATCCCCCACCAGAGGATTGCCCCGGCGGCCATGTCGTCCAGTTCCAATCGTTCGCCGCACCACTGATAGACCAACGCGAAGATCGCCAGCACGAAGAACGTGAACGCTCCCCCGTAGAGAGCGCTTCGATACAGCAGGTACAACCCCCGAAACTCGTACGCGGCGAACAACCCCAGGCCGATCGCCGCCATCGCGGCAACCGCCGCGGCGCCAAACGCTACGAACCCCCACACCACGCCCCGGGGCGTCAGGCGCTCGCGCACCAGCCCGAAGACGACCGCACTCAGCAACGCAACGACCGCCAAGCCGGTCATGGGGCCGTTCCATAAACCCGGGTAACGCACCAGCCACCGGCCGAAAACGTTAAAATGGACGGCGTCCGGTTCCTCACGCACCCGATCGAGATCGAGGTTGCCAAAGTGCCGGGCGAAGTCGAGGGCGTAGGCGCCGTGGTGCTGAAGGCTCGCGCGGTTGACGTTGGCGGGTTTGTCGTTGGGCGTGTGGTAATAGGGAAAGTTGCCCACGAAGGCGCAGTTCATCCCGGGGATCGTTTCCTTGAAGACCTCGTAGTCGGAAGTCGTCGGCATAGGCTCGTACACATCGAACATCAGCGACGAACTGATGATCTCGGACGAGGCCTTGGCCATCTCGCGAATGATCCAGCCGTTGTTGCGACTGGTCTCGAACATGTACGACGGCCCACGCGTACCCCGGGCCTCGAAGTTTAGCATCAGCCCGACATCTTTGGCCCAATCGTTATGCTTCACAAACGCGCGCGCCCCGCGCAAGCCGCACTCCTCCCCGTCGGTAAACAGGAAGATCACGTCGTTCCGTAGCGGCGGACCTGCCAGTAGCGCCCGGCACGTCTCCAGCATGGTAGCCACACCAGCCCCGTCGTCGGCAGCCCCGGGACCGTAGGGCACGGAGTCGTAATGGGCGCACAACATGAAGGCCTTCGTCGAGTTGGCGCCCGGCAAGCGCACGAGAACGTTCTGCGGGCTCGCCAGACCGTCCCCGTGGACCACCATCGGCTCCACCATTCGCGGCCGCGTGCCCATGCCGCGCAACGTGTCGAGGAGATAATCCCGCACGCGGTAGTTGGCTTCCGTACCGGCGCGATGGGGCACTTGCGCAAATGCCGCGATGTGCCTCGCCGCGCGCGCGGCGGAGAACTCCGCGGGCGGCGCGGTCTCCGGCCGCGGCCGCGGCGGGCGATGGGCGTACAGCGCGGCCAGTGCCGTCAACAAGAGAAAGACACCCAGAGCGATCGCGGCTGTCAGCGGCTCAAGGGGTCTCCAGACTCGGCTCATGGCGTAGCTCCTCCCCATACTGCCTTCCAACGCTTCCAGTTATGAGTATAGACAAACACCTGCGAGTTCGCCACCCCCGGATGTCCCTCCCCTGAGTGATCCCCCGTTTCCACGGAC
>JAACEL010000440.1 GCA_011682535.1 Nitrospiraceae bacterium
TTCCTTTGGTATATGAATGAACGCCTGTCCCTCTGTCTGCTTTGCCAACTCGGGATGTAGTTTTGCGAAGTACTCCGCCTCGATCTCCTCCAACCTTTCCATGAAGTCTTCGTGATTCTCCGCCAAGTACTTCCAGATGCCGATGCCGCCAGTAACGTGAAGATAGGGGGGGAAGTCATTGGACGGCTCTGGTTCTGGCTCCTGACTCAGGCCAGACTGATGAGAAATCGTTTCCTGCAAAAGCTTAACACTACAGCGCTAGAAAACATCGTAGCACTTTGTGAGTTTGGATATGTATATGCCCTGTTTTCTGAGTTCTTTGCAGCGTCGCCTGTGGTGTGCGCGTACGGATTGGGGATTTCTCCGCTGCCAATATTCGATCTTGGCAGCTACTCGTATCAGACGGTCTCTGCGTTGATGTCTGGTCGCGTTGGAATCAAGCTGCGCTTCGGTGGCGATTCGCACTTGGTGTACGCTCCACAGGGAGTTTTTTTTGCCTCAACCGGTAAGTCTGTTGGGTCAGGAACAACAGACTTACCATGGACAGGATGAGATGACGCATCAAGGGAAGATAGTTGCGTACTTCGAAATGGTCAAAGCCCACCTGCCCTTTTCCGTCTTCGAATATCCGCTCTATGCGCCAACGGTTAAAGGCCACATGGAGCAGGACTTTAAAGGGGGTTTGCCGCGTTGGACAGAAAGTACTTGGTTTCACCGGTGATTACATTGCACGCCACGATAAGCCAGCATTCTTCACCAGGAAGCTCCCGCTCGCGGGGACAGAAACGTGTTCGGCGCGCCCGCCACACCACGGGCCCCTTGCCGGTGTTCTTGACATGAAAGCACTGCCACGGCGGACCGCCTCGTTGCCACAACTTCTCGACACGGCGCGCGGCTTTGGCTCCGTTGGCCAGACGGGGCAAGGTGCGCGGCCGTCCCGTGCGCGGTGCGTCCTCAGGAGCAGTCACGCGCGGCCGCTGGGTCCATCCCATCAGCGATTTAGGCACTTCCACAACATAGATCATGCCCCGCTGAGCCACGCCGCGGCGGAAGGACGAAGCGGCCCCGTAGAGTTCGTCGGCTGCGAGGTATCTAAACCGGATGCCGTTATCCATAGCACGATCCAGCAGTTCCAAGGCTATCTCCCATTTGGGACGGTAGACGACTTCGTCGGGAATGCCAGCTTCTCGGCACCGGCTGCGATCTTGATGCCACGATTCTTCGGGCAAGTAGAGATCGCCGTCAATAAGCACGTGAAAATCACCGGCGCCGTAGCCCAAGTGCACCGTCACTACGCAGTTGTCCTTTTTCCCGGTGGAACCGCACCATTGACGCTGAACCCCCGCAGTCTTGTCACCCTTTTTCGCGAAGCTCGTTTCGTCAATAAGCGCGATGGCGTTGTCGTGCGAATGATCCCGCGCGACAATCTGCTGAACGCGGCGGCGCACCGCCTCATGGTCCCAACGGTGCAACCCGAGAAACTCCTGGAGCGTTCGCGGTGCCACGCCGGCCTCCAGGGCGATGGGCTCGACACTCTTGCGTGCCAAATCGCTGATTTGCCCCTTCACATAGGTGCGCATGTGCTTGCGGCTCGGCGCGGTTTTGATGCAGTCGTCAAATCGCTTGAGGAACCAAGTGAGCCTGCGTTTGAAGGACGTAGTCTGCTCGAGGATCTCCATACTCCTTCACTCCCGTCTGTTGCTTTCAAGAACCGCTGGATACAATATATAGTAGCAACAGATGGATCCGTATACAACATATTGACTCTCGAATACAAAAGACCTGTAAGTACTTGCCATGCAAAACCTTGCAAGTATCATCACCGAAAAACAAGCAATGTATGTAGCGCTGTAGTGCTAGACAATTTCCCCGAAGATACTGTGTTGAAAGTCAAGCCCTGAGTACCGATTTTTGCTGCGGGCAGAGCCCGCAGGGATTTATCGCTTTGGTACCAATCCCGAGGGGGTTAAAGACGGGGCAGAGGGCCTGCCCCATCCTCGGTCTTGGTCCCTGAGTCGGCGCTCGGGTCGCGTCCCCGCGTTGCCCTATCCTCCGCTCAGGTCGGTTCAGATTCTACTGCAAACCCGTACTCAGGATCATAGGGCACGCCGGAGATGATTACGGCCCTCACCAATAGCAGGAGTTTGCGCATGATCGCCCCAAGGATTTGCATGGGCCTTTTGCCGTTCTTCTCTAAACGGTCGGCGAACTTCTTCACGTGAGGATTGTGTATGCGTGCGCTCATGGCACACATATACAGAATCTTGCGAACCCGCCCGCCGCCGCCCTTGGCGAGCCGGGGCTTCCTATGCACACTTGTCCCTGAGGTGAATTCCTTGGGGAAGAGCCCGGCCAGCGCAACCAACTCGTTGCGTTTGTACTCGCGCAGATCGCCGAATTCGCCCAAAATGGCCCGGACCGCTTTCGGGCCGATTCCGCTGACCGTTTGAGCCTGCTTGGCGTCCTGGCTCAACTGGGGGTCGTCCTTGATGGTGTCGGCCATGGCGCTCTCAACTTTGGCTATTTGCTCTTTCAATGCATCAATGGCGTTGCGTAGAATATCGCAAACCGCTTCGGACGATGGGCCATCTTCAAGCCTTTGTTCATGGGCGATACGCTCGCTGTCCAGAACCAGATAGAGCCGAAACTGCTCACAAAGATCCTGGGCCTTGTGCGAACGGAAGGTCGTGGGCTTCGGGCGCCGGGTCCGGCCGAACAAGGCGCACACACAGGCATCCACGCGGTCTGATTTGTCGCGGATCCCCAAGCTGGTCCCGAAGGCCTTCGGGGCGGCCGGGTTCACGATGGACACCGAACCCAGGTTCTCTTCGAGCAGCGTGGCCCACTGCAACGAGAAGCGCCCCGTCGATTCTAGGCAGATACCGGCGACTTCTTGCGTGCCGATCTCAAATTCCTCAAGCCAGTGCAAAAAGGCCGCCACCCCGTCCTGCGAGTGCTCGAACTCGTGATGGGGTAGCTTCGTCCAGTCCACACCGGGGTCGCCCACCTTGGCCAACGCTACCCAGAACGTTTGCTTTGAGATGTCACATCCGATCCAAAACGTGTTGCTCATGTCACCGTCCTCCACCTATAATGAACCTGTGGTTATTGGTTCCATGAATCCGCCCTTGTGATACGAGCTCGGCATGACGGGTCGGCTCCTGATACTGTCCGGATTTATACGGAACCAGACAAGGCTGGCGGGGGAACCTTCGGGACGAGCTAGTTCCTGTGGCGGAAAGCCTGTTTTCTCGACTTCTAGACAGGTTTCTTCATCTCTGCGATTTTGGCGACCACCAAGAATCTGCAAGATAGGCCGCCTTCGGACTCAATGGCCTGAATTCACCTACATCTGGACATACCGCTCCATCACCCCGGAGAATGCGCTTCAATTTCTTGTTCAATTCGCTAGAGCTGCGCGAGTAGAACCAGATTGTGGCAGAACACCGCGCAACCCACGCTCGACGCAAAATGCCTATACCCTTTGAAAAGACAGCAATTGAGCTTGAATGCGCGTTTTAACACCGAGATGCTGCCTTCAACACCGGCCCGAAAGCTTTGGCCGGCGCGAAAGGCCTCGCCGTGTTCGCGCTCTTCCTCGGCGGCGGTCCGCCGACCCTTCTTGCAGATCGAAACGACCTCGATCTCCTCTTCAAGAGCCCTGAGTTGCTCGACGCTTTCGTAGAACCCCTTGTCCGCGGCAAGCGTGCCGGGCACCTGGCCAAACAAGTCGCGATGGGCCTCAAGCGTCTCGTTCAGCAGGTCTTTGTCCTCCTCGCGCTTAGGCATCACCCGATAGTGGGTGATAAACTTCTCGCCGGTCTGCGCGATCAACACCTTGTGCCCGAACTCGACGGCCTTGCCGGCCTTGCCCCTCTGCAATAGTTCGGTGTGTGCCTCAAACAGACTGAAGACCTTCTCATCCACCGGCACCACCTCGCCCTCGAAGATACGCCGCTCCGCCTGATCGATGATGCGTTCGACGATAGGCGTGTACTCTTCGAGTTCGGGCGCCTCCAGGAAAACCAGGCAGAGCCGCTGCTGCACGTCCTTGCTGATTGCCGCGATCCAGCGCACCCGGTCGATGAGCAGGCGGTAGGTGCGCTTCACCCTGCGCTGGGTGCGTTTGCTGGTGCTCTTGGCGTTGCGGGCAATGTAGAAGGCCAGTTTCTTCACCTTTTTGTCGTGGAAACGGTGCTTGAAACCCAGCTCCGGCGCTTCCTTTTGCAGCAGACGCAACACGCGCGCCAAGACACGGAAACTGTCCCATAAAAGCGAGGAATCCGTCGGATAGTGAATGTTGGCCTCATAGGCCGTTGTGTCCGTGCGCAACTTCTCCCCGGTGATCCACTCCTCCTCTTTGGCGTAATGCGCCAACGAGTCGTTCACCGCTTTCCAGGTCTCCTCGGACAGCGCCGCAAAGGCCTTGCCGACGAACGAGAAATCCATCATGGGCTTGAAGAATCCGAAGCCCACGAAGCCGCGCAGAAACTCGCTGTTCTCGATACGCACCACCACGTCCCGATAGCTGTCGCATTCCACGAACATCACCACCAGCGTGCGCAGGATTTCCTCGGAGGTGTAGCGGCTTTCCCTACCCGTGTCCGAAACCGAAAGCCAGCGGCAAAAATCCCCATGCACCAAATCCAGCACGGCAGGATTCGCCAGCAACAACTCATTGAGGTTGGCGTATTTCTCTCTGTAAGCGGCAACCACTTTCGTCGGGCTTGACGGAAGCGAAAAATCCAGGTACCTTTGACGTACGGACTTGGTCCTCATGGCCTGCTCCTTTCTGTGATTGGTATCACAGTTTTTTCTGCAAAAGGAGTAGGCCATTCGTTTATCATTCTGTCAACTTAGCTTTCCGCAACAGGAACGAGCTACGTTGTACCAACGCGCTCCGGGGGAAAAACACCTCCGCCAGCCACTCACATCAAGAGTA
>JAACEL010000441.1 GCA_011682535.1 Nitrospiraceae bacterium
CCTCGGTCCATATCAGGGGTTGTCAAAAGCCTGAAAAAGCCCGCTTTACGCAGCTTATGCCCGTTTCGTGGTCTCGAAAATGGCAAAACTCTAGCCTAGCGGTAGATGCTCTCGTCCTCCAGCTCTCTCACGGGCGTGAATTGGGGGCCGAAGCTCAGCACGCGCAGGTCGTCCACAGGGATGTTGTTGAGGAAGATGGTACCGTCCCACACCGTTTCGGTCGTAACAAACCCCGGGTACGGGTTCGCCATGAAACTGAAGTCCTGAATGCCTTCGATCTCAATCGTGGCGCCGTCAATGTCACCCACCACCATGCCGTACACTTGCAGCGCTCGCGCCACGCTTCTCTCCAAGGGCGTCAATCCCAGGGAGGG
Source organism: Nitrospiraceae bacterium (assembly GCA_011682535.1). GTDB lineage: Bacteria > Hydrogenedentota > Hydrogenedentia > Hydrogenedentales > SLHB01 > JAACEL01. The sequence goes on from JAACEL010000441.1 coordinate 375, forward strand.
GTCATCCAGATCAAGCGCAGGGTCCAACTGGAGCACGGCGCCTTGAGGAATAGCGTTGGCCAGCGGACTGGGCCCGTCGGTGTCCGTCGCCGGCGCCACCGGGCCCCCCGCGCGGCACGCCATGGGCGGAATACTGCCCACTAGCTTATGACCAATCTGCCCTGCCGTAAGTTCGGCCGGCCAGACCATGCCGGCCAGCAGGGCGAACCCCGAAGCCCGCGCGGAGAGGCCAAAGGGGTAGATGCCGTTTCCGTTGTAGCTCACCCGGTTGCCCCAGTGGCACGTCCAGCGTCCATTCCGCCACCTGAGCCGCCAGAAATCGTACTCATACCCCGTGCTCACATCGATGATGGCACAATGGCCGTCGTCTTCCGGGTCGGGGCGCGTCCCCACCGGGATGGGGACGTTGAGTATGACGTCGATGGGGTGGTCGTCGCCGACCCAGGGCCGCTCCCAGGCCGGGCCGACCAACGGCACTTCCACCCGTGGCGTTGCGCTGTCGGCGAAGTAAACGGGCACGCTGAATTCATGGGTGCCGAGTTGGATGCCGCCCGTTGCGCGGTTCGCGAGCAGGGCGATCATCGCGTCCGAGTTGGGCGCCAGGGGCGGGTCGGGCGGGATGGGCTGGTTCCACGGACTAGCGGGATCGTAGGTGACTTGAAAAAGAGGATCGACGTTGTTGCCGCCGCCCTGCGGGAAACCGTTTCCTCCATCGTCGCCATCGTCCATCCCGCCTAGTGGGCAACCAGGCCCTGCCACGCATATCAGAAGAATGCTCAGGATCCGCGCAAGTGCTTTCGCCGTTCTCATCGCCCCATCCTCCGCACCAACCCGCTTCGCGGTCAATCCTGCACGACATACCGCAAAGACAATACCACCTCTGAAGTGACTCCGTTACTTGGCTCACGCACAGGGGCGGAGCTACGATCAGCAGCTTGGGGAATGAATCGCCCAATTACGCCAAACGATCTCGGGGCGCGGGCAACGGGTGCGTGAGCATTGGCCGAAGCGGTGATTTGTGGCTGGTATTCTGGCGAGACTATTCTGCCTGTCTTCTTGCCTTCTTCGGTAACACCCCCAGCCACGACAGCACGCGGTAGCGCAGGATCATGGCGATCATCTCGATGCCCAGCAAGGCGGCGCGGAAGAGGTTGCCGGTTACGGAGGAGACGCCGACGCGCTTCCTGTAGTTGACGGCGATCTCAACGAAAGGAATCTTGTTGAGAATCGTCAGCAGCATGAGCTGGGGGCCGAAGGCCGAGCCGCTTATGGTGAACTGCGGCGCGATCTTTTCGTACGCCTCCCGGTGAAACAGGCGCATCGAACAACCGACGTCCGTCAGGATCGTCGTGTTGAACAGAAACTCCATGATCTTGGCCGTGGCCCAGTTCCCCGTCTTGAGGAGAAAGCCCATATTGGCGCCTTCCCACACGAACTCGCGGCTTGTGCGGGTGCCGAAGACCACGGGGACGTCGTCGGAGTAGGCCAGCATCTTGATCACGTCGTGGCCCGAGAAGGTTCCGTCGGGCTCGGCGATGATGAGCAGGTCGCCCGTGGCTTCCTTTAGCCCCCGCCAAATTGCGTGGCCGTAGCCCTGCCGTTCCTCATGCACCAGCCGCGCCTTCGTCTTCGCGACTTCGTCGTCCGTGCCCTCCGCCGCGTTGTTGTTCACCACCACGATCTCGTCGACCAGACCGCTGTCGAAGAAGTCCTCCACGGCCGCGCGGATGGAATCCTTCTCGTTGTACGTCGGGAAAATTACGGATACTGTCTTGTCACGCCACATACCACCTCACCAGAACGTGTAGAAATACGATTCCGTCAACCAACACTGAAACGCGAGGAAACACACCGACGCCGTCAACGGTGTTAGCGAACGTCCGGCGCGGCCCGCTTGATCCAGCCAATGCGCCGCGGGCAACACCAGGAAGGGTAACACGTACATGGCGGAACGTTCTCCCTCGCCGTGCGCCAGGTACAGGAAGTTCAGCACGAACAGCGTCGCGGCGAACACGGCGAACGCCGTCTTCGTATCTGGTTCGGGGCGTAGCAGGCGCCACAGAAACATCAACGAGACCGGGATCCCGGCGAAGTAGAACAGGCAGGCGGGGTTGGCGATTCGCCACACCCAGGAGGGGTAGCGCGGCGTGAGCTGGTCCATGTTCGCCTGGTCGAGGTAGAACTGCGCCTTGCACTCCCAGAAACACGCCACCACGTCGAACCCCGTCCACCACCACACCGCGACGTGTACACCCACGAACGCCGCCAACATCACGGCCGCCGTCATCGCGACGCCGCGCCAGTGCCCCTGCCACGCGCGGAGCAGTCCCACGAGCGCGAAGAAGGCGCCCAGCCCCACCAGCGAGAACGACAACAGCGACAAAATGGCGTAGCCTACCCCGGCCAGAAGGGCGCAGGGCAGGGAGTTCCGCAGAATCGCGCGCGAAAACAGGAACAGCGTGCCCAGCACGAACGGCATGAAGAGGATGTCGGCGGAGGTGGCGGTGAAGAGCACGATGGACGGCATCAGGCTGTAGAGGGCGCAGCAGGTGATTGCCACGCGCCGGTTCGTCCATTCGCACGCCCAGAAGTACAAAGGCAGCACCCCCAGCGCACCCACGGCCATCGTCGCCACCGAAAGTGCGAGCGCACCTTGCCCGATCACGTACGACAGCGCCCACAGAATGGCAATCGGCCCCGGCGGATGCACCTTCGCGTGCATCGACAGATACGGGCGCACCTTCAGGTAGTCGCGGAACAGCGTCTTGATGGAACTCGTCACCCCGATGTCGCCCACGTACTCATAGGTCTGGCGGCCGTAGGCATGCGCGATACCGTCGGGACCGCCCCGCAGCATCGCCACCGCCCCTGCGAACAGAAACGCGAACGCCACCAGCCCGGTGAGCAGCCACGCCACGGCCCGGCGCGACGGCTCCGCCTCGAACCAGCGAACCCGCCGCAGTCCAGTCACGAGCGCCACAAGAAAAACCGCAAACACGCCCATCGCCAACAGATGCCACCGGAGGAGTTCCCAATGCCCGGCCAATTGTGACCCCACCCGCTCACTAGAGCGTCCCGCTTCCAACAGGAACGCGCCACCCAGCGACAATGCGGCCAGCACCCAGACGCCGAACAGGGCCAGCGTCCGCGGACGGCTGCGCGTGACCGCAAACGAACTGCCTAGCGTGTAGGCCAGCCCGGCCACCAGGAGGACAACGCCCGGGATCAGGATCGTCGAGAACGCGGGGAAGGGCAGCGCGTAGAACGGCATCGGGCTGCCATAGACCCCCTCGATACCCACCATCCACAGCAGCGCCATACCCAGCAGATACCACACGAGAGTGCGCGTATACAGACCGGTCAGGCGCCGCCCCGGCTGCTCGGTGAGCCCATCCGCTGCCTGTCCGATAGTCATGGCGGACATTCTAGCCGCTCATCCCCCGAATGAAAAGCCCGGGGCCACGCTCGGAACTCTGACAGGCCGCAGGGGATGGAACACAGGTGTAAGAAAAGGGCTCAAAACCCTTTAAATAGCTGAACCCCGATTGACTTGGCTTGGCCCGACGGACTAGGATTTGGGGCCGAGGGCATGCCTGCACGATGGACAAACGCTACCAACACTACTGGAAAAGCCTGCACGGTTCGCGCCGCATGAGGCGCGCCGTCACTGTGTCCATCGTGTTCCACGTAGCCATCGCCTTTGGCGTCTCCCAGTTCATCCCCGCGGAAAAGCCCGCTCCTTCCACCCCGATAGCGTACCTGGTCGAACTGGTCCCCGAACAAGCACCCGTCGTGGAAGAACCAGAACCAGAGCCAGAGCTTGAACCAGAGCCGGAACCCGAGCCCCCAAAGCCTCCCGAACTCGAACCGGAACCCGAACCTGAGCCCGAGCTTGAGCCACCCAAGGTGGAGCCCAAGCCCAAGCCTAAACCGGAACCCAAACCCGAGCCGCCAAAGCCAAAGCCCAAGCCTAAACCT
>JAACEL010000092.1 GCA_011682535.1 Nitrospiraceae bacterium
CCCGCCGCCGCCGGCCGCCAGCGGCGCCTCAGCCGCCACAGGCGGCACCTCAGCCGCCGTAGGCGGCACCTCCACCACCGTCTCACCCCGCAAGATTAGAATCACGTCGCGCCCGCTCTCGCGGTGCCGCGACACACTCATCACGCGATGTTCAGGAGATGCCACGCCGCTGGAATTGTAGTCCCGCGCGGCCGCTGCGTCGTCGAAGAGTTCCGCGTTGATGTTGTCATACGCGTCGAACTGCTGGCGCAGCATCCGTCCGACCGCCGCCAGGTATGCGTCGTCCGCGCCCGCGGGCACCACGGCGATCATTCCCTTGAGCGAACGTACGTCTTCACCCAGGGCCGCGGCTTCCTCCGGTGTCCGGCCCCACTCCGCCACCAGATCATAGACCGGCTCGGCCCCAGGTTCCGGATCAAGAATCCGGTCCGTCAACTCCGTCTCGTATGGCAACTCGAGCGGCGGCGCGTCCTCGCTCAGCACGTCGCTCAGCAACGCCCGGTCGGGCGTCGGAACGGGGGGCAACGACAAGCCATAATCACGGTACGTCTGCCGGATTTCCCGGCGCAGCCGCTCATTCTCCGCCTCCACCTCGTTCAGCACGAAGTCCCGCTCCCGCTCGAGCTGGTTTACCTTGAACCGCAGCCGCTCGTTCTCTGCCCGATAGTCCTCCGCCGCCTCTTGCAGGCCGCGCGCGAGTTCCTCTTCCAGCCGGACAACGTCCGCGCGCAGGGCCTTGATCTCCGCCATCACGTCCGCCAGCGTCGGCGCATCCTGTGCGCGCACAATCCCCGCAGGCAGGCACACCGCGAGCGCCATCACGCCTGCCGTCATCCGGTTCATAGCCTGTTGCTCCTCGCCTGTGGAAACACAGCCGGTGCAAGCCGTCGAGCCCCACCCTGCCGCACACGATACCACGTTTGCGCGGCCGTTACGACCCCCCACATTCCCGGCATTGCGAAGGACGTAGCGACGCGGCAATCTAATGAGCCTCGTGAACCCATTCCTTCCGCCGCACCGCCATCAGTTCGGATTCTCTACACGGAAACACCGGATTCTGGAGGGCAGAAACGCACAAATCGAAGGTCGGAGCGGCCCCATCGCCGCAGTTTCCCGGCCAACGCGAGTTTTGCTATAATGCTGCCGCGGTTGTGCCGCCGGGCCGGTCTATCCGGACGCGGCTTGCATCTCGGGTTCCTTGGAGCCCGTCCATTCACAGGAGTCCTAAGCAACGTGGAAAAACTGTACGTATCCCGCGAAGGGCTGGAGAAGCTGAAGGCCGAGCTGAAGGAATGCAAGACCTATCGATTCAAAGTGGCTGACGTCATCGAGCAGGCCCGCGGCTACGGCGACCTCAAGGAAAACGCCGAATACCACGCCGCCAAGGAAGAACAGGGCATGCTCCACGCCCGCATCGCCAACCTCGAACATCAGATCTCCATCGCCGTCGTGATGGACGACGAGAACATCGACCCAAGCAAGGCCTATCTCGGCGCCACTATACGCGCGTTGAACAAGAAGACGAACCGCGAAGTCACCTACCAGCTTGTCAGTCCCGTCGAAATGGACATGGCCGCCGGCAAGATCTCCGTTCAATCCCCCGTCGGCAAGGCGTTTCTGGGACATCCGGTCGGCGATACCGTTGCCGCCCAGGTTCCCGCTGGTGTGCTCGAATTCGAGATCCTTGAGATTTCCCGTTGACCGTTGTCGCTGTAAGTGTGTGATGGAGCCCCATGCCTAAAAGAACCGACATCAAGAAAATCCTGCTGATTGGCTCCGGCCCGATCGTCATCGGCCAAGCCTGCGAGTTCGACTACTCCGGCACGCAAGCCTGCAAGGCCCTGCGTGAGGAGGGCTATGAGGTCATCCTCGTCAACAGCAACCCCGCCACCATCATGACCGATCCCGACACGGCCGACCGGACCTACATCGAGCCGCTCACCGTCGAGGTCATCGAGCGCATTATCGATCGTGAACGCCCCGACGCGCTCCTGCCGACCGTTGGAGGGCAGACGGGACTCAACCTCGCCGTCGCCATCGCTGAAGCCGGAATCCTCGACAAGTACGGGTGCGAACTCATCGGCGCCAAGCTCTCCGCAATCCAGAAGGCCGAAGATCGCGGACTGTTCCGCGACGCCATGCTCCGCTGCGGGCTCGAAGTGCCCAAGAGCCGCGTGGTCCGTTCGCTCGAAGAAGCCAAGGAATTCGGCGCGGAACTGCACTACAGCGCCATCATCCGTCCCGCCTTCACCCTCGGCGGTTCCGGCGCCGGCGTCTCGTTCAACAAGGAGGAATACGACGACGTCGTCCAGTATGGGCTCGACGCCAGCCCGGTCACCGAGGTCCTCATCGAGGAATCCGTCCTTGGCTGGAAAGAATACGAACTCGAAGTGATGCGCGACATGAACGACAATGTCGTCATCATCTGCTCCATCGAGAATTTCGACGCCATGGGGGTCCACACCGGCGACAGCATCACCGTCGCCCCGGCCCAGACCCTCACCGACCGCGAATACCAAGTCATGCGCGATGCTGCGATCGACATCATCCGCGAGATCGGCGTCGACACGGGCGGCTCCAACATCCAGTTCGCCGTCGACCCGAAGACGGGACATATGGTGGTGATCGAGATGAATCCGCGCGTCTCGCGCAGTTCGGCGCTCGCCTCGAAAGCCACGGGGTTCCCCATCGCCAAGATCGCCGCCAAGCTCGCGGTCGGCCTCTCGCTCAATGAGATTCCCAACGACATTACCCAGGAGACTCCCGCCTCCTTCGAACCGACCATCGACTACTGCGTCACCAAGATCCCCCGCTGGGCGTTCGAGAAATTCCCCGGCTCCGACACCAACCTCACCGTCCAGATGAAGAGCGTCGGCGAGACGATGAGCATCGGCCGCACGTTTAAGGAATCGCTCCAGAAGGCCCTGCGCGGCCTCGAGATCGGACGGTTCGGACTCGGCGCCGACGGCAAGGACAAATCACTCACCGGCGACCCCAACTCCGAGGAGGAGAAGGAGGCGCTGCTACGCGCCATACGCACCCCGCGCCCCGAACGCATCACCCAATTGGCCCAGGCCCTGCGCGCAGGCGCAACCGGTGAAGAACTCCACGAGGCCACCAGTATCGACCCGTGGTTCCTGGACGCTTTGGCCGACATCGTCAACGAAGAGACCGTCCTGCGCGAGGCCAGCCCGGAAGACCCCGCCGTATTGCGAAAGGCCAAGCAATTTGGCTTCTCGGATCGCCAACTGGCCCATATCTGGCGCCGCACCGAATTGGACATCCGCGAGCTGCGCACCAAGAACGGCATCGTCCCCACCTACCGCCTGGTCGACACCTGCGCGGCGGAGTTCGAGGCCTACACACCCTATTACTACTCCACCTACGGCGACGAGGACGAAGTCCGTCCCACCGGCAAAGAGAAGATCATGATCCTGGGCGGCGGCCCCAACCGAATCGGACAAGGCATCGAGTTCGACTACTGCTGCGTGCATGCCGCGTTCGCCCTCAAAGAAGACGGCTACGAGACCATCATGGTCAACAGCAATCCCGAGACCGTCTCGACCGACTACGATACCTCCGACCGGCTCTACTTCGAGCCTGTGACCTTCGAGGACGTGCTCAACATCGTCCAGCGAGAGCAACCCAAAGGCGTCATTGTCCAGTTCGGCGGACAGACGCCTCTCAACCTCGCCAACGACCTCGAAGCCGCCGGCGTCCCCATCATCGGCACCAGCCCCGATAGCATCGCCCGCGCCGAAGACCGCAAGCGCTTCCGCGATCTCGTCCAGAAGCTCGGACTGCTTCAACCCGACAACGAAACCGCAACCTCCCTCGAAGAAGCCCGCGCCATCGCCACGCGGATCGGCTACCCCGTTGTCGTGCGCCCCTCGTTCGTACTGGGCGGACGCGCCATGGAAATCGTCTACAACCAGGAATCGCTCGACCGGTACATGACGGTCGCCGTCGATGCCTCTCCCGAGCACCCCATCCTAATCGACAGGTTTGTCGAAACCGCCATCGAAATCGACGTCGACGCGCTGTCCGACGGCAACGACGTGATCGTCGCCGGCGTCATGCAACACATCGAGGAGGCCGGCATCCACTCGGGCGACAGCGCCTGCGTGCTGCCCCCTCACGACCTCGACCCCGCCATCATCGAACGCGTCAAGAAACAGACCCGGGCGCTCGCGCGCGAGTTGCACGTGGTCGGCCTGATGAACATCCAGTACGCCATTCGCGATGATGACATCTTCCTGCTTGAGGTCAACCCGCGCGCCTCACGCACCGTGCCCTTCGTCAGCAAGGCCACCGGCCTTCCGCTGGCCAAGATCGCCGCGCGCGTCATGGCCGGAAAAACACTCAAGGAACTCGGCGTCACCGAAGACCCCAACCCCAACTATGTCTCCGTCAAGGAAGTCGTCTTGCCCTTCATCAAGTTTCCCGGTGTAGACATCCTGCTCGGACCCGAGATGCGCAGCACCGGCGAGGTGATGGGCATCGACCGCACCATGGGACTCGCCTTCGCCAAGAGCCAGATTGCCGCCGGAAACAGCGTCCCCACCGAAGGCGTCGTCTTTCTCAGCCTCAACGACCGCGACAAGGCCGCCATGGGCGACTTGGGTAAAGACCTGGTCGATCTCGGATTCAAGATCATCGCTACCCACGGTACCGCCGAGGCACTGTTCGACCAGGGCATCGTCGTCGACACCGTGTTCAAGGTGGGCGAGGGACGGCCCAACATCGTCGATCGCATGATCAACGGCGATGTCGACTGGATCATCAACACCCCCTTGGGAAGCTCCTCGAAGCTCGACGAGCGCGCCATCCGGCGCACCGCTCTCGAACGCGGCCTTCCCATCATGACCACAATCGCCGCTACGAAGGCCGCCATCCTCGCTATACACGCGATGGGAAAAGAAACCCAGAGCGTTATGGCCCTGCAGGAGTACCACGCGGGACTGACCAAGACCTGATCGGGGCGCACAACGGCTCCGGAATCGCTGGCCAACTTCTCGTGGCGCGCGGCAAGTTCAGGTGTCGCCAGGCGCCCCGGGCGCTCACCGAAGCCGCGTCAGACCAGCCGGTAGATGACCGCACCCGTTGGCAGTTTCGGGAAGAAGTAGGTCGACTTGTGCGGCATGGCCTCACCGGCCTCCGCGCACGCCCGCATCTGTTCGGCCGTCGTCGGTTTGAGCAGAAACCCCAGCCCGAAGTCGCCGCGGTCCACTGCCGCCAACGCCGCCGCGGCGTCCTTCTCGTACGTGAACGAGGTACCCTCGCCCAAGCCCATCAGGTTGCCCACGATGCCCCCATGCAGGATGGCCACGTCAAGACCGCACCAAGCAGGCCCTCGGTCATTGCCCAGCAACTCCGCGCGATCGACGTCGCGTAGTGTGAGCAGAGAACGGCCCTGGCCGTGCATGGCCACGCCGATCGTGCAACCCGGGCCATCGGCCACATCCTCCGCCAGAGTCGTATCGGCCGCCTTGACCTCGAACCACGGCTCGAGCGTTTCCAGAAATGCCGCCGCGTCGAACCCGTCCGGCGCCGCCATCAATCGGTGCGTGGGCCCGATGATCAGGCCCGGATCCGACATGGACACGAAGCCGAGCAACACATAATCGTACGGCATCGGGCCGGTGGGATTGTCCTTCGCCCGCATGCGATCGCGATAGGTGCACGCCGTACGGAAACGATGATGCCCGTCGGCGATATACAGCCGCTTGTTGCGCATGAAGGCCGACACGCGCTTGTCGTGGGCCACCCGCCACACCCGCTGTGTCGTCCCGTCCAGCGTCGTCACGATCATGTCAGGCGGGCACTCGTCCATGTGTCTCAGGAACGGCACGACGTCCGACTCGGGATCGTCGTACAACACGAAAACCGGCCCCACGTTCGCCGCGCAAGCCTCGAACAACTGGAGGCGGTCGTCCAGCACCCCGCCGAACGTACGCTCATGACCCAGCACGAGGTTCTCACCCGCTTCGGGCAATCGCGCCACCGCGAAGAACCCCCGCCGAACGCGCTCCTTCCCGCTGGCATCCCGGAAGGACTGCTCGATCAGATACATCGAGTCTTCGGCGTCCTGCGTCAGCACCCCCTCCCCAATCCAGGACTCCAGGTAATGCGCAGCCGTCTCATACGGCGTGCGTTCACCTTCGGCCTCGGGCAGGATCAGCCGCACTACACTGTACGGACTGCGCTCAGCCAGCAAGGCGCGATCGCGGGGGGAAAGCACGTCGTAGGGCGGCGTTATGACGGCGTCAAGCGCGCCAGCGCGCTCCTTGGAAAACCGGAAGCCACGAAAACCTCGTACGTCAAGCATGGGGAACCGAAGATACTCCGTTGGTGGGTAGCGCACGCGAGCCAAGTTTCAGAGCCGCGATCTTATCGCGCCAGAGGAACGGAGTCAAGAACGGGTGGGTGTTCGGAATCGCCGGACAACTCCCACATGGCGCGCGCGGCAACACGCGACCCGTCGTTCGGGGGGCTGTCAGGCCTGCATGTTGAGTTGCGAAATGCTGGATCCGCCCGAGCCGTAGGCCCGGGTGGCCTGCATCTGGTTCAGCAGTTGCGCCGTCATGGAGAGGAAACGCTGCACGTCGATGTCGACTTTCGGCAACACGCTCACCTGGCTGCCCGCGTATTGAGACAAACTCAGCCCCGTGTCGATCTGCTTGAGGTTGGTCTTGGGCACGACGGGAGCGGCCATCTTGTGGACGCGCATCTCAGACTGAGGCGGCGTCACGGATGCGGCGCGCATCGGCGTGGCCGCCGACGCCTGAACCGCTCCGCTATATGCTCCTTGAACTTGCATCCCTGCCGTCCTTGGCGAGTTTGCCGTGCCGGGCCAGTAGGCCCATGGAGAAACCTTCCCTGGTCCCTCTAATCTGTTTATCGGCTGCGCGTTCCCATACTTTAGCCTTTGGCGGGCAACTTTTTTGCGCGCCTCTTGCGCGCCGAGATCCCTTCGCCCACACCGTGCCTGAATCCCGATGTATTCGGCGCTATTCATAGAATTAATATCTTGTGTATTGTCCGTCGAAGGTTTTCTCTTGACATAACCTATCTTGTTGTTGTACAAAGATTAAGAGAGTAATGCCGTTCGCACTCGCGCCCGGTCTTTACGTGCGCGAGTGTGTAAGGGCGTGGACTGTCTCGAAAAGTCTGATGCTGGGGATTTTGTCGCCGCTGGCCGGCGCCGTTTCCAGAGCGCTTCTTCGTAGGAGACGATTGATGCGAGCTTACCTCATCGCGGCATGGGTGGCGATCGGTCTGTGTGTGTTCCTCACCGCCTCTGCACAGCCTGCGCAGGTTGACCCCGAGGATCTGGAGAACCTGTTCCAGTCTCTTTGGGCGCCAAGTGCCAGCGAGGCGCCACGCCTGCTGACCACTCAGGAAGGCTTTGTGCGCTTCATCGGCGCGCCCCCCGGAGCTTACTTCGAAACAACCGCCGCCACCGCCAAGTCGGCGGCAACGCCCGAAGCCGCCGCACGCGGGTTCATCACTGAACACGCAGGCGCCTTCGGCGTCGAGAGCACCCGCGCCGGATACAACACGATGCGCGTCACCGCGCGCGACGGACGCTCCTACGTTCGCCTCCAGCAAACCTACGGCGGCTTTGACGTCTTCGCCGCGCAAACGGTCATCCAACTCAACGCCACATACGGCGTTTCCAGCGTACTCACCGACATCCTGCGCGACACCGCCTCGCTCGACAACGGCCAGGTGTCTCTCTCGCCCACCGTTACCCTTGCGGACGCCGTGCAGGCCGCCCTGGAATGGGTGGCCAACCGGGACGAAGTAGCCATCAGCGCACTCGACAGCACCGACGCCGTACGCATGATCTTCGACCCGAGTGTCGTGGGCAAAGACGGCGCCTTGACGCTGGTCTGGCATACGAAAGTGTTTGGCAACGATGGGCATCAGGTCGCCGAGGCCATGTTCGTGGACGCCCACTCGGGCGAGATTGTCTTTAACTACCCGCTGATTCATACCGCGAAGAACCGCGAGATCTATGACGCGGACAGCGAGTGGCCAGCGATAGACGCTGACCTCGTACGCCGGGAAGGCGATCCCCTCAGCGGTATTCAAGACGTTGACCTGGCCTATGACTACCTCGGCGACACCTATGACTTCTATTTCAACGTCCACGGCCGCGACAGTATCGACGACAACGGCATGACGGTGAGGGCCACGGTTCGCTACTGCGCGCCCTATCACCCCTGCCCATACGCCAACGCCTTCTGGATGCCCCCAATGGAGGAGTGGCTGGAGGAACTCTACGGCCTCAGAGGTGGGCAGATGTATTTCGGCGAGGGGTTCGTGGTGGACGACGTAACCGCCCACGAACTCACACACGGCGTGACCGACTTCGAGTCCGACCTCATCTACGCCTACCAATCGGGCGCCATGAATGAGGCTTTCTCGGACATCTGGGGCGAGTTCGTCGATCTCACCAACGGCAAAGGCACCGACACCGAAGAAGTCCGCTGGCTCATGGGCGAGGACGTCCCTGGCGTCGGGGCGATCCGCAACATGAAAGACCCCCCGCAGTTCGGCGACCCCGATCGCGTCGGCAGCCCGCTTTACTGGACCAGCCCCTTCGACAGTGGCGGCGTACATACCAACAGCGGCATCATCAACAAGCTCTGCTACCTGCTCACTGACGGCGACGAGTTCAACGGCGAGACGGTCGAGGGCATGGGCATCGAACGCACCGCACGCCTCTTCTACGAATGCCAGACCAACCTGCTCACTGCGGCCTCCGACTTCGCCGACCTCTACGCGCAGCTCGGCCAGGCCACCGTCAACCTGGGTTACACCTTCGGCGAACGTCTCAACGTGCAGGCCGCCACGCGCGCCGTCGAGATCGCCCCGGACCGCGACGCCGGCCAACTGACCTCCTTCCGCGCGATTCCCACCGACGACGAGTTCGGCCGCGCGGTCATCGCACTGCATTGGGATCTGCCCGCCGCCGAGAGCGTCCGCCAGGTCATCCTCGTGCGCGACACCGTGGACTTCCCCGTTACGCCGTCTGAAGGCGCCGAACTCTATCGAGGCCGAGCCGAGCAGTTCCTCGACACGGCCGTCATCCCCGGCGCCACCTATTACTACGCCCTCTTCGTCGACCTTACCGAAGGCTTCCCCTCCGCGCTCTTCGCGCGCGTCGAAGCCGGCGGCGAGCCGCCCGACTACCTCTCCGAAGCCTTCTCGGCCACCCCGGGCTCCACCGCCACCTACAATCCCTTCGACCTCGCCTACAGCCAGATCATGTTCTCGCCCACCGGCCCGCCCGAGGCTCCCCTTGGCGCCACCGCCGGCTATGGCGACTACTCACAGTACACCGCCACCATCCGCAGGAATATCTCGCAACTCCCCGTGCCCCGTTCGGACGACGAAGGCGACGCGTGGAGCCTGCCCATGCTCGACGACGGCTCCATCTCACGGAACTTTTACCCGGCGTTCCCGTTCTTCGGCAAGCGCTACTCGCGCCTCTTCCTGGCCTCCAACGGCTACATCGGCTTCGAAGAGATCGCTTCCTCCACCTTCGAGAACTTTCCATCACTCGCCTCGCACTTCGCCCTGCCGCGAATCTCTTTCCTCTTCGCCGACCTGAATCCCGCCGCGGGCGGCGCCGTCTGGGCACGCGAAATGAGCGACCGCTTTGTTGTCACCTTCGAAAACGTGCCCGAGTGGAGCCGCGTCGTGGATCCACCCTCCGCCGTGCCCAACACCGTCCAGCTCGAGTTGTTCTACAGCGGCCACATCCGGATCACCTACCTCAACGTCAACGCCAACAACGCCATCTGTGGGCTATCCGACGGCATGGGCACACCGCGCGATCCGGCCACCATCTTCTCCGGCGTCGAAAGCGTCGACATCTCCAGCGACTTGTCCGAACTGCCCGCCACGCCCCAGGCCCTCACCATCCTCCCCGTGCCTGTGCTCGAAGTGGACGCGGGCGATCTCGTGGAGTTTGCAGTCGAAACAGACGGGCCCAGCGGACTGGGCATGCCCACCTTCACCGCCGAGTGGGACGGCCCCGGATTCGTGCCCTTCGTGGATCGTGGCGACGGGACGGGCGCGTTCCGCTGGCAGACCGACATGAGCGACCTGTCGCACTTCGGAATGTTTACCGTGCGTGTCGAGGCCGAAGCTGGCGGACAGCAGGCTTACCAAGACATCGCCTTCTTTGTCGGTGTGTCCCCCGACGCGCTGCCCTCCGCCACCAATCTGCGCCTGCGCTCGAACAACCCCATCGAAGACCCGACCCGAAACCGCACCGTGAGCGTCGACTCCAGCCTCACCGCCGAATACGACTATTTCCACCCGCACCAATGGGATGACCCCGCGGCCTACGGCGAAGACGGCACGCAGATCCTCTGGTTCAAGAACAACCAGATCATCCCCGCTTTCAACAACGTGCGGTTGCTGCCGTCCATTGCGACCCGCGCCAGAGACACCTGGTTCTTCACCGTCAAGCCCGTCTCCGCGACGGGCGTCGAAGGCATGACGCGCCAGTCGCCCATCGTCACCGTGGTCAACTCCCCCGAGGTGCTCAACGTGCTGCTGCCCGCGGATGTTCCCGCGGTGGTGTACCCCGACGACCTGCCCCTCATCGGCCTGCCCGCGGCATCCGGCCCCAGCATCGGCGGTACCACCGTCATGATTCTCGGCCGCCGCCTCAGCCGGCCGATGACCGTGCTGTTCGGCGGCATCCCGGTCCAGTCCATTCGCTCCATTGGCGACTCCCAAATCGAAGTCGTCACCCCCACCCACATCCCGAGCCCCATCATCAGCGGGGCCGTCATCGCCGAAGACGTCATCGTCACCACGAGTGACGGTACCGGCGTCTTGCGCGAGGCATTCCGCTACGTCGACTCCGGCGCGTCGATCTCCAAGGCCGACATCAACGGCGATGGCAAAGTGGACGCCATCGACGTGCAACTCGTCATTCGAGCCGTGCTTCAAACCGCCAAGAGCGGCCTCGATGCCGACGTCAACCGTGACGGCCGCGTCAACGCCGCCGACATCCAGGTGGTCATCAACGAGGCGTTGCGTGGCTGATGCCCGCTTGAACCATCCGGCCGCAAGACGCGAGGCCAAGCGCCGGGGCCCAATTCCGAACGCTTGGTCTCCGAACACTGCACCCTCCCGGCGCAGTCCCGCCCTGAGGTGACGCCATGCTCCTCCAAGCCTGTTTGATTGCCGCCGCGTGCCTGTGTGGCGCCGTTCCCACCGGTCAAATCGCGTTTGTCGCAGGCACGGAACAAGAGGATCAGCGCGTCCACCTGCTCGACCTCGCCACCGGCGAAACCACCCCCATCGGCCCCGGCAACCGCGACGGCGCGCCCGTCTGGTCGCTCGACGGCCAATGGCTCGCCTTCGAGACCAAGACCGAGGACGGAATGGGCATCTACATCGTGCGCGCCGACGGCTCCGAGGGACGCATCCTGCCCCATGCCTTCGGTTGGAACCAATACCCCCGTTGGTCACCCGACGCCCGACGCCTCGCCTACGCCGCCAACGACTGGGAAGAGGGCGCCAGCCGCATCATGGTCTACGACTGCGACACCCAGACCGAATCGCGCTGGGGTGGCGAAGAGGCCACCGGACTGACCCGGCCCGTCTGGATGCCCAGCATGAAACTCCTCGACGCCCTCCACCCCGACCAAGTCATGCAATGGGGCGACGCCAGCATGACGGGCCTCGACTGGCTCAAGGAAGGCAGTACGCTCGTGGCGATTTGCGTCGTCAAAGACAGCGCTGGCGCGACCACCGACCTTTATGTTGCCACTAAGGAAAACGCCGCCGCGTTGCCGGCATGGATCCTCCCATCGCAGGGACGCTACGCCGAATGGGCCGCCGAACCCCGCCCCGATGGCGGCAGGGTAGCCTTCGAGTCCAACGACGGCGGCGACCGCGAGATCTTCGTGCTGACGAACAAGGGGGCCTTCGACGTTACCAACCACAAGGCCGCCGACTGGAACCCCGTCTGGGCGCCCGACGGCGAATGGCTCGCGTTCGAATCGTTCCGCGGCGGTACCCGCGGCCTGTACCGCGTCTTCCCTGACACCGCGCGCGTCTCTCCGCTCGCGGTCACCCCCGGCGCCGACAACTGGTGGCCCACCTGGGCGCCCGACGCCAAACACGTCGCCTTCGTATCCGACCGAACCGGCGACCCCGAGATCTTCGTCACCGACACGTCCGGACAAGACGTCGTCCAACTCACCGACCGGCCCGGGCCCGACCTGGCCCCCGCATGGCGGCCGGAGACGGAAGAATGAGCAGACGCCTTCTTGTCGCACTCCTGGCGCTCTCCACGGTGGCCGCCGCGCGCGGTCCCGACGGCGCCCTCGACATCCTCCATACCCCGAACAACGGACTCCCCGTCATCGTGCTCCCCGGAACGTCGTTCGACGCCGTTGCCCGCGCGGGTGGCGCGTTGCATCTCGTCAACGAACAGTCCGGCGCGAAGATCCCTCTCGACGCCCAATGGGTCGACGTGCCCGGCCCCGTCAAACATGCCCAATGCACCGTCCCCGGCGACACGCCTCCCGGCGCCTACGCCCTCGAAGTCGCCGACGGCGACCGCGTTGACCGCAACCGCCGCGCCGTATACGTGCGTGAATCCTTCCCCGACCACTACGCCATCGCCCATCTCACCGACACCCACATCGGCTCCGCCCGACACCCGCGTCCCGCCGCCGACATCTTCCGCGACGCGATTCAAGCCGTCAACAACTCCTCGGCCGCGTTCTGTGTCATCACCGGCGACCTCACCGACGACGGCAAGCCCGAGCAGTTCAAACGCTTCCTCGACATCCTCGACACCTGCGCCATCCCCACTTTCGTCTGCCCCGGAAACCACGACCGCCTCGCCCTCAACTACGAAAACACCTTCGGCCTCAACACCTACCTGTTCTGGTTCGGCAGCGACGCCTACCTGTCATTCGACACCAAAGACTTCAACGTCGCCACCGAACTGGGCCGCCAGGACGCCGACCTCCACGTGTTCCGCCGCGCAGCCAAGCCCGCCCGATGGACCATCGGCCTCACCCACCGCTACGAACCCGACATGGGCATGCGGTCTCAACTCACCCTCTTCGTCGACAACCCGCTCGACCACCTCATCTATGGCCACACGCACCGCGCCAATCGCGAAGACGAGACTACCGTGCCCTGGGGGACCACTCAGATCACCGTTACCCCCGCGGCCGTTGACGGACAGATGCGCTGGATCGACATCTCCCCTTTGGAGATCAAGCCTCGGGCGCCCGAGCGCGTCGCGCAAGTGGAGTAACCCCGCCATGCCCGAACTCGAGCCCCACTAT
>JAACEL010000442.1 GCA_011682535.1 Nitrospiraceae bacterium
CCGCGCCTGTTCTTTGAGTTTCACGCTCAGCCAGGAGTACATACCGTGTCAATCCGCCCCAAACGCGTCGCCCTCAGATTTCTCCTATTCGCCCTCTTCGGCCTGCTGCTCGAGGTGTTCCTCTCCTCGATCATCGGCTTTTGGAAAGGCGACATCACCCCCCGTGGGCACACGTCGGTCTGGATGGTGTTCGACTACGGTCTGCTCGGCGTGCTTCTCATGCCCATGGCCCGCCCCCTCATGCGCTGGGGCGTCCCCCTCCCCGCGCGCGCCTTCGTCTATATGCTCGCCATCTTCGCCGTCGAATACGTCTCCGGCGTCATCTTCACCGCCCTCGGCATGCAAATCTGGAACGACAGTTGGTGCCGCTGGAACATCCACGACCACATTGCCCTCGACTTCGCCCCCGTCTGGTACGCCCTCGGCCTGATCGTCGAATTCCTCTACGGCAAATTCGACGCCATGGCCCTTGTCGCGGTAAGGGGCCTCACCGCCGACGACATCGAACGCATCGCTCCCGAGTGAAGCACTAGGGATTTCTGGCCCGACCCCTAGGCGTCGGGCTCCCCTTCGTGCCGCGCGCGCAGGTCGGCCAACATCGATCGGATGTCGAACGCCCCCTGCACGGTCACCCACAGGGCTATCAGCGCATAGACACCGACGGTGAGAATCAGGACGCCCTTCCAGAGCGCGATCCAGAACATCATGACAGGGCGCCTCCTTCGGTTGTCGCTTCCGGGCCGTCACGCTTCCCCCGGTCGGGAAACAACAGTGACCCAATCACCATCGCGGTTATGGTCAGCAGAATGGTGCCGATCCCCACGCGGGCGGCGGTAATGTGCTCCTCGACCATCGCGGGCTCCAACCCCAGCAAGCGCACGAAAACCAGACCTCTGACAAGACCCAATCCGAGGACCGCCGAGCAACCCGTCACCAACGCCATGACGGCCCCGGTCGAGCTTGCCCGGCGCCAATACAGACCGCCCACCAGCAGCGCAAACGCACCCGAGAAATAGATGGCCCCGGTCACGGCCATGTAGTCCCACAGGTCTTCACTCAGCGGGAATGCGAAGCTGACGATGAAGATCGTCACGCCGATCAGAAAGATGATGACCCGAGTCAGCAGCACCCGCCGCCGCTGGGATAGTTCGCCGGACAACGGGACGATGATGTCGTTGGTGATCACCGAACTCCAGCACAGGAAATAGCTGTCGTGGGTGGACATGAACGCCGCAATCATCGCGGCCGTGATGATCCCCACGAGCCCGGCAGGCAGGATGCGCCCGAGGAACACCGGCAGGGCGTAGAGCGAATCCAGCGCTTCGGCGCCCTCGGCTGTAGGGAAGAAGGCCCCCTTCAAGTCGGGCGCCTTCATGATCAGCACGAAGGCGCAGATACC
The DNA here is from genome assembly GCA_011682535.1 of Nitrospiraceae bacterium. Classification (GTDB taxonomy): domain Bacteria; phylum Hydrogenedentota; class Hydrogenedentia; order Hydrogenedentales; family SLHB01; genus JAACEL01. Next base: position 1,400 of record JAACEL010000442.1, read on the forward strand.
CCAGAAATAGGGGACGATGTTGCGGATGGCATAGGAGGCCGACGCAAACATGAATTGGCGCTTGACGATCTTCTCACTCTTCGACGCCAGCGCTCGCGCGACCGACGTCGGCCATAGCGCGCAGCCTACCAAGCCCAGGAACATCATCCAGACCACGTAGTCCGGACCGAACGCACTGTCCGCCAAGAGCGGGTTGAAGCCGGCCTCCCCCTTGAGCTCGATCATACTCGTGAAGATGTTGCCCCACCCCAGCTTGACGATGGCAAGGCCGGTGGCCAGCAGCAAACCGAAGGAAAGGATTACGAACTGGACGTAATCGGCAATAACGACGGAGATCATGCCGCCCATGATGGTATAGAACAGCACCAGCACCAGCAGCACGAGCATCACGATCACGAGGGCCGGACCCTCGGACGGCATTCCGGTGATCCCCACGATGAAGATCGACCCCGCTTTGAGGAACATGCCCATGTTCAGGATGCCGCCAAAGGCCAACACGAATCCGCCAAGGATACGCGTCTTCCGGCCGTAACGCCTCCCATAAAACTCCGGAATCGTGAGAACCTCTTGCCGGCGGAGTCCCGCGACAATGAACCCCGTCATCCCGACGAAGAACGTGACCACACCGGCAACCACGCCGATGTGGAACGCCGCGAATCCGCCCGTGAAGCCCTTCTGCGCGCTGTACATCACTGTGACGAGACCCAGCTCCGTCCCCGTCAGCGTCGCCACCCCCAATGCGGTCCGGATCCCCCGCCCCGCCACCACGAAATCGTCCATGTCCGCCACGTAGCGGCTTGCCACAATGCCCAGCACCACCGATATCAGTGGGTAGGCCACCACGATGCACCAGTCAAGGGTTCCGAAGTTGGTCTGTTGAAAGATTTCTGCGAAGCCCATACACGTTCCCCACTCCTGATTGCCCCAGCAGCAATCGTCGAGCCGATGATACAACTCCGCAACGGGAAAATCCAGGAAGTCTCGCTTTATGGAATCGCCGGTTGGCTTTCCCCGCGCGCGCCATGTGGAAGTTGGCCGGGGATTTCGGCACATACGTGCCTCTTGTAACGTGCGCCGAAAGCGTGTAGTTTCTTCACACGTCCTTTGGATGAATGCCCACCCTCGTTGGGGAGGGAATACCGACGGTTGAGGAGATTGCCCGCCTTGAAGAAGAACCGCGCTACGCCATTGGTTGCGCTTGGACTGGTGTTTCCGTTGCTGTGCGGCGCCCTGTTGGGCGACTGCGGGCTGAATCGCGCCGACTTCACAATGATCAGCGTCAACGGTTTCGACGCCGAAGACAACGCTCAGGACTGGAACGACTACCCCTGGTCCATGGCCTACTTCACGCCAGACGGCACCGAGCAGGGGCACCTCTATGTGGGCACGGGTAACGGGATCGACCAACTCGTGATGGACCGGTTCGGATTGTTCGACGGAGAGTCGCCCCTGCGTCCCCCGGAGATCCGCCGCTATCGCCCCGACCTAGGCGCGAAGTCGTGGGAACGCGTGTTCGACTATCGCGAGATCGACGAAGGCCCCGAATTCGGCGCCACCGGATTCCGCAACATGCTCGCCTACCGCAACCAGTCCGACGGCACGAACTACCTCTACGCATCGACGTTCGGCTCCGAGCCCTCCGTACTACGCTCCGCTACGGGCGAACCGGGGAGTTGGGAACACTTCTGGAGTTCGGGGAGTAACGGTTCAATCCGTTGGCTGGCGCTCCACAACGGCCTGCTCTACATCGCCATCTCCAACGACGTCGTCAGCGACCCGACGCCGGGGCAGATCTGGGCCACCGACGGCGACACCGTTTGGTCCGTCATGCAAGGCGGGTTCGGCAACCCACTCAACCGCGCCGTCATGACGATGGTCTCCTTCAATGGCTGGCTGTACGCCGCGACCGCCAACGCCGTCGAAGGATTCGAACTGTGGAAATTGGAAGGCCCCGACAAGCAGGCCGACCCCATCCTCATCGTCGACCAAGGCATCACCGACCCCAAGAACGAGGCTGCCAGCACTCTCTACGTCTTCAATGACCGCCTCTACCTCGGCACCATGATCTTCGCGGGCCGCCGATTCCGCGGATGCGACCTCATCCGCTTCGACCAGCAAGACCACTGGGAAGTAGTCGTTGGGCCCAGTTCGCTTTCAGGCTACCGCTCCGGGTTCAACAACCGATTCAACGCCTATCTCTGGTGGCTGGAAGAACACGATGGCTGGCTGTACGCGGGCACATGGGATTCGGCCGCCGTACTCCAAGTCGCCATTGACATGGCCGGCGCCGTCGATGTGGACCTCGGCGAACTCCTCGACATACTGCGCCGACTCCAGTCGTTGGGCGCGAAACGAGCCCCAGGCATGATCGGAACGCTCACCCAAGGCGGCGGCGACCTATGGAAGTCCCCCGACGGTACCCGCTGGTACCCCGTCTTCACCAACGGTCTCGGCGACACCTACAACTATGGCGTACGCACCATGGTATCCGTCGACAGCGATCTCTATCTCGGCTTCGCCAACCCCTTCGACGGACTCGAAGTCTGGCGCGGCCAGACCGCGGAGAGCCGTGCGCGCTAAGGGTTCTGGCCGGACCCCTAGTGCGCGCAATCGCGGCGAAGGATCGGGGACGGACCCGTCTCGTCGCTTTCGCTCCTCGCTGGGGTCAGTCCCCGATTTCCGTTCATTTCTCCTGGTGTGCGCTTTCTCGTCCATGCACGCCGATCAGCCGCTTCTGTCATACAACGCTCCAATCGCCGATCCGCTCGTCAAACGGCCACTGACACTGACACCCACGGCGGATCCGCGAAGATCCACAAAATTCCGCGCAAATCCGCGTCTCATTCCTTTCACACCGTCGAGTCGAACTCAAAGACGAGGGAAAGCGCCCCCATACAGCAACGTACGAAATCCGCCGCTGACTTGACCGGCGCGAT
>JAACEL010000443.1 GCA_011682535.1 Nitrospiraceae bacterium
AAATAGAGCGTCTTCCGCAACTGCGAGAACATCTCGCAGATCGACAGGTTGGTCCGCTGGATTGTGCCATTCAGTTCCGTGGCCAATGGGTCTGGCATTGTGCCTTCCTCACTTGCGTGAATTCTGTCGGCTCTTGGTCGAGCCCTGATTGTCGCCATAACCTCTCCCCCTTCTTCAGGTAGAGGAAAACTCCGCTGCTACTCCAAAGACGGCAGTATTCTTTCGTAGTCTTCAAGGCGCCCGCCATTTATGCAGCACTCAATGATCCGACTGCCCAACGGGGATAGGTCCGGATCAAGGAACTGCTTGACGTGCTCAATGAAGAAGTCTGTCAATATTTCCGCTCCTTGATCATATCCGTCCTCACCCACTTCCGGTTGGGTATTCACATCGAGAAACCAATGAAAAACACGAACGCCTTCGATGCGCATTGAACTGAGCGCATAGCCGAGAAGGGGGCACCGCGCGGGCACGATCTGCCCTTTCTTGAACTTGGCGCTCCCACGACGCGCGAGGTAGTCGCGGGCAAGCCATTGCGGCATGAACCCCGTCTCCCACGCCCCGATATGTTGGTTGGGAATAAGGACGTATCGTGTGCGCGGTGTTTCTTCGATTTGTTGAAGTAGAAGATTCGCTTGATCAACCCTTCTGCCGGTGGCGAAGGGCCAATAGCTTCCCACGCCTTCGCTGCTCATCTTTTGCGTTCCGACAATGCTAGGATTGGCGAATCCGCGAGGGGCCACCAGGCGCCAGAGCCAAGCGAGTGCCGGCGGGAGAACATGAAGCATGCCGATAATGCCGTAGGTGGGTTTCTCGCGGGTGCACGGCGGCGTCCGGATACCGATGCTCCGAATGTCCACGCTGACGGGTTCATTCACCACGTTGGAGACGATGGAACGTGGAATGATGACGCGCGGGTTGGGGCACGGGTTCCCAGGCTCATCTTGGATATGCTCCCATATCAGGGCGCGGCTCCCGGGCACGGCGTCAATATTCAGGAACACCAGCGGTGTGGGCGGTTGCGCCGTCAACTTCTCCAAGTCATGGTCCGCGCCATACTCGGTAATATGGTTGACGCGGACGAACCAACCGTCCTCGGCATCCACAAGCCATAGCTTTCCGTTCTTCTGCTGGATGTTGGGATGGCACAGCGCCATGTCGTCGCACACCGGGCGCAGTTCGCACATGCGTGGGATTTCAACGTAGCGTTCCTCGCCCGTCACAAGGTTGCGCCCCTTCAGCATGCGGCCGTCAGATAGGCGATGCGCCTGTTCGAGCATCTCGCTCTTTCCGCCGCCGCTGGCTCCCTCATGCATAAGCGTCAGCACATTGTCATAGGGTGTGACAACCTGAACCGCCGAGCAGTGGGCCGTCACCCAACCTTCCGCCGCCCCCAGACGGATCAGCGAACCATATACACCCTTCTTGGCGCTGGGACCGGGGTACAAGTTATACGAGAAAATCTCATGGACCGTGTCTGTTCGGTTGTGAACAACGACCTGTTTCCCGTCAAAACGCGTCTGCCGAAAAGGAGGGGCCACATAGATGATGGTTTTGGGCGAGAAATCCTCCGGCAGTTCTTCTGGCGGGATGATCCCCTGTAGCAGGGCGAGCCCCAGCGCAAAAAACGCGGCATTGGCGGGAACAACCGCCAATGCGTCATCACCCATACCCTCCTGACCGGTTCGGAAGGCGTACATTGCCAGGTCCTGGCCCGCCAGCCAGTAAAAGGTCTCTTGCCTCAGATCTCCAAAGTGCTCACCGAACCGCTGATAGAACGTTAGCTTGTTTGTTGGCAGGTCGTCCGCTATCACCATGCAGTCGGGGTCGCGACGGCGCATGTAAGGTTCCATGTAGTTGACGGCAATACCGTTGCGCACACGGGCCACGGTCACCTCGGACACAGTACTGCCATCAGGAAGATCGTATTCCACCTCCAGGAAATCGCGGTCCGCCCCGCCGCAAGCCAATTCAAAAAGCTCCTCGACACTCCCCGCAACATGCACGCGAGGAGAAGTCTCCAGCACCTTCCGGAGTTCGGAAGGAGGATTCAGTGATTTCCAGCTTGTCTTTGTCATTGTGGTCTGCCTTCTCGCTTGCCAGTCGTTTTGCCCAGCGTAAATTGAATCACGCCGTTTCCGAAAACAGGCTCCACCCTCATGGTGGATCGTTCCACGGATCGTCCGAGAATGCCTTGTATCTCAGATTCCAATGTGTGCTTGCCGGCATCGAATATCCGTGCGTGATACTGCTCGATCATTTCTTGGCCGTGCTCGTCACCGGCACACGCCCTTTCCGCGGGAAACGTCATCCCTTGGAGCATCACGTAGACGGTGTCGCACTGCAGATTGACCAGGATGGAACTCGGACTGAGGTCCATCTGCTCGCGCTCGAACCTGGCCACAGCCTGCAAAACTTGCTCTTCCTTCGTCTCAGAATCCCGCATTGCTGCATTCGCCTCCCATTCCGTTTGGGCTGGACTCGGTCCAACTCACGGCTAACTGAGGGACATCTCCTGTGGACAAAAAAAGGCCGAAGGATTGCCGTACAAGACAATTCCTCGGCCTCACTTTCGGCTTCGCACTCCGTCAGCGCGGAGTCCGGCAGAACTTGCTAACCGTATTTCATGACAAAGAAAAATGCCGCATGATGGCTCCTTGCCATCGTGCGGCCCATCCTGCGGCAGGCGGCTTTCTCACCGCCCCCCGAGTCTCTGCCCAATGTCGAGACATACCCTAGGGGACTTCCTTAGGGAAAGTCAAGTTTCTTCAGCGGTCCCCGCGTCGCGAAAGTCGACGGGCTCCTCAAGCGTGAAGAGGATTATTCGCTCGCCGGTCGACGTGCTTATGTCGGTATGCAGGCTCTTCACCTTTTGCCTGGCGATGACTTCGATCGCACTTTCCAGAAGGGGGCGACCCTTCTCCAGAAGTTCAATACGCACCTGTTTAATCAGTTCCCGTCCTTTTGAACCCTCGCCCGCCGCTGCGAGCTGATGCTCGGCCTGAGTCAAGACCCCTTTCAATCTGACAAGCACCATATCATCAAGAATGTACGACTTCGTTTCCAATGGGCCGCGGCCCATGTACTCCTTCTCGAACTTGATGATAGCCTCGCTAATCTCGGCCTCAATCTGTCCCTTGGTCTTCTTCATCGGTCTCAGGTTTCCATCCGTCGGTGCTTTCAGGGCGATTCCCTGGACTTCAATATGCCACACCAGAACCCCTTTTCGCCAATTCCTGCAGACCATCGCGCGCGCCAGCCAACCAAGAGCGGCGTTGACCTTGCTCAAGTGAGGCGCCACCAGTTTCGACTCTTTCCGCCCCTGCTTCATGGAAACTACCCGCGTTGCTATATCGAAGGCCTCATCCCGGTCATGGGTTACGTAAAGCATGGTAAACCCAAGCTTTTCCTGAAGCCCGAGGACCTCTTTCCGAAGCCGGACATTCAGCTCCAGGTCGAGGCTGGACAGCGGTTCATCCATCAAGAGCACCTTGGGTTCAAGTACCAGCGCCCTTGCCAGGGCCACACGCTGCTGTTGCCCTCCCGACAGTTCGGCGGGCTTCCTCTTCGCATAATCGGCCATGCCCACAAGGTTCAGTATTTTCTGAATTCGCCTTTCCCTTTCAATCTTTGGGAGGCCCTTGGGCTTCAGGCCGAACTCGACATTCCCCTTCACGCTGAGATGGGGCCAAAGGGCAAGATCTTGAAACACCATGCCAAGGTTACGCCGCTCCGGCGGCTTGATAATCTGCCCATCCCGGGCGACTAGCTCTCCCGCTATGGAAATGCGCCCGTATCCGGGGCGATGAAGCCCGCTATCAGCCGAAGAATCGTGGTCTTGCCACAGCCCGACGGGCCAAGAATAACAATGCGTTCACCTTCCTCGCTTTCAAGGGAGACCGTATCCAAGACTCTTTCCCCGTTGTAAGATTTGGATACGGAATCTATGCCGACGATACTCATTTGGTCATCTTTCTCGTCATGATGTCGGGTATTCTCCAGAGGATTCCGGGCGGCAGGCGGCGTCCCGCTCAAACCGTATTTATCACCGGTACGGAATTATTCCGCTGGACCAAAGTGATTGCAATGGCTCCCGTCGGACACTGTCGGCGGCATTGAGAGCAGCCGTTGCACAGCGTTCGGTTCCAGAGCGGAAGCGATTCCTGGAATCCGAACTCGATGGCGCCTCTCTCGCAGAGGTCTGCGCATATGGCGCATCCTATGCACTGTTCCACTTCAAGTGCGAACAGAACACCGACGTTCTCTTCCGGAATTTGTTCTCCGGCTGTTATGTCCTCATGAGTCACCATCATTCTTCTTGTTTCTCCGA
>JAACEL010000444.1 GCA_011682535.1 Nitrospiraceae bacterium
ATCCAGGCAATGCGATCATCTTCCAGGGGGAGCGCTAGCGACGCGGGATAACCAAACGAACACGGGTATGCTGTGGCCTTTTGTCTGGGTCAACACACAAGGAGGTCAGCATGCCCAAGGAGCGGTTATCCATGCGTAAGATTCGGGAGGTATTGCGGTTACGGCATGAAGGGGGCCTGAGCCATCGGGCCATTGGCCAGAGCTGCGACATTGGCTGTACGGCAGCGCGGGAGTATGTCCTGCGCGCCAAAGCGGCGGGATTGTCGTGGCCGTTGCCGACGGAGATGGATGACGCGGCGTTAGAGGCGTTGTTGTTTCCGCCGCCGCCTCCGGACAAGGACCGTCCTTTGCCCGATTGGCGGGTTGTCCGCCGTGAATTGTCGAAGAAGGGGGTGACGCTGGCGTTGCTGTGGCACGAGTACCGTGCGGTGCATCGGAACGGCTATGGCTACAGCCGGTATTGTGAGTTGTATCGCGCCTGGGCGGGGACCTTGGACGTGACGATGCGTCACGAACACAAGGCGGGCGAGAAGTTGTTCGTGGATTACACGGGCCACACGATGGAGGTGGTGAATCCGCAGACGGGGGAAGCGCGGCAGGTCGAAGTCTTCGTGGCGGCGCAGGGCGCGAGCAATTACACCTATGCGGAACCCACGTGGACGCAGGGGTTGCGCGACTGGATAGGGTCGCATGTCCGGGCGTTCAGCTACTTTGGCGGCGTCAATGAAATCGTCGTCCCCGATAATCTAAAGTCGGCGGTCACGTCGCCACACCTCTATGAACCTGATGTCAACAAGACGTACACCGATTATGTGTTGTTCGCGGTTATGTGGTTTTCCTCGATGTCTGGGCGCATTCCCTGGGGATTGTGCGTGTTGACGCCACATAACAAGTGATGGTTCTTTGGTTGGATCTCTCTAAAAGCAAACCAAAGGAGGTCCCACCATGTTCGAAGAACTCTTTCAAAAACCCTCGACACTTGCTCGGCATAAAAATGCCCCGTACGCCGAAGAGCGGGCCAGATACCTCTGGCATTGCGCCTCACAGGGGTATTCGCATGCCACGTTACTCCAGAAAGCACGAGATCTGCTTTGGGTTGCTCGTAAACTGAGCACCCATTCGGGCCTCAGAGTGAATCTTGAGCAGCTTGAGGCCGCCGCGCACGGATGGGAAGAGCGCCAACAGGCATGCGGACAGACCCTGAACTCGCGGTGGACACGTAGGCGCTTTATCGAAACAGCCAGGCCCTGGCTTCGTTTCCTTGGTTGCTTTCGTGAGCCAGTGGTGCTTTTGCCTTTCTCGGACCGGCTCGCAGACTACGTATTATGGATGAAACTTGAGCGGTGCCTGGCGCCGAAGACGATCAGACTTTGGGAACGATATGTAGGGTATTTCTTGCGCTGGTACGCTGGCCGAGATCGTCCGTTTGAGGAGATAGTTCCCGAAGATATCGATGCGTTTCTGGCTGAAGGTGGCGCAAACGGTTGGTGCCGAAAATACGTACGGGGAATAGCCAACGGGCTAAGAGGATTCTTTCGTTACGCGGCGATGAGGGGATGGTGTCACGCAGGAATCGCCGAAGCGATTCAAGGGCCGCGTGTCTATTCCTGCGACACACTTCCTGCGGGGCCGGATTGGAAGGATGTGCAACACCTACTCGCGAGCACGAGCACGGACCATCTGCCCGACGTACGCGACCGTCCTATCCTGATGCTGTTCGCGTTGTATGGCCTTCGGGAGAGTGAAGTAGCCGAACTGAGGCTCGACGACTTCGATTGGGAGAGTGACCTTCTTCATGTCAGTCGGGTAAAGCGGCCACAGCGGCAGACCTATCCGCTATTGCCCGCCCTAGGCAATGCCATTGCCCGGTATCTGAAGGAGGCAAGACCGTCGTGTGATCATCGAGAAGTTTTCTTGACGCTCTTGCCACCGTATCGTCCGTTGTCCCGCAGCGCGCTCTATGGTCTGACGCGCAAACGCTTCGAAGCCTTGGGCATCGAGACTGTTCACCGAGGACCTCATGCGCTACGTCATGCGTGCGCCGCCCGTCTCGTCGCAGAAGGTCTATCGTTGAAGGAGATTGGCGACCACTTAGGGCATCGCAGTACATCGGCAACGCGGGTCTATGCCAAGGTCGATCTGGCGGGTCTGCGTGAAGTTGCGGCCTTTGACTTGGGGGACGTGATATGAAACTCCTGGATCTTATCTCCGACTACATTGCGTTCAAGCAAGGGATCGGCATGCGATTCCGTTCCGACTCGGGAGTGTTGAGGGCTTTCTGTCGCGCCATGGGGGATGTTGAACTCAGCGAGGTTGAGCCCGAAGCAGTCCAGGTTTTCCTGATGGGGAAAGACACAGTCACTTCCTTCTGGCACCAAAAATACAAGGTGCTTGGGAGCTTCTACCGCTTTGCGATAGCTCGGGGCTTCACGGACACTTCACCACTGCCGGAAATCACTCCAAAATGTCCAGCACCGCTTACGCCGTACATCTACACCGTCGAGGAATTGCGTCGCATGGTGGCGGCCACCGAAAGACTCCAGAGTCCCGTGAGTCCCCTTCAAGCGGCGACATTCCGTACGCTCTTGCTTCTCCTTTACGGCACGGGCATGCGCATCGGGGAGGCATTGGCGCTTGCTCTGATCGATGTAGATCTGGAAAACAGCCTGATCACCGTGCACGACACAAAGTTCTACAAGTCACGATTCGTACCCACTGGGCCAAATCTGACCCGTGAACTCGCCACGTACGCGAGAAGACGACGTATCCTCCTGCTTCCGGAAGGAGAGTCGTCGGCCTTCTTTGCCACCAAGACCGGCCACAGACTCTCCTACCACCGGACCAATCGGGTCTTCGGACGCATACGTAAACTTGCCGGAATACACCGAGAGGCAGGGGCGCGCTACCAACCGCGTATTCACGACCTGCGCCATACGGCCGCAGTACATCGCCTCATCGCCTGGTATCGCGAAGGCGCCGATGTGCAGAGACTTCTGCCCCAACTAACGACGTATCTTGGGCACGTGGAACTCAAATCGACTCAACGCTATCTCACCATGACGTCGGAATTGCTCGAAAGAGCGAGTTTCCGCTTCGAAGAGTACGCCAAAGGGGAGGATTGTCATGAATAGGACGCAATCACTCAGCCCTTGGGTCCGTCGCTTCCTCATGGAACATCTGGTCAGCGAAAGAAACCTCTCGCGCAACACTCAGTTGAGCTATCGCGACACCTTGGCACTACTTCTCCCCTTCGCAAGTAAGATACTCAAGAAACCCATCGACCGACTGCTTGTGGAAGATCTTTCCAGCGCCGCTGTGCGCCGTTTCTTGGAACATCTGGAGCAGGAGCGAGGCTCTGGAGTCGCCACACGCAACCAGCGTCTGGCGGCCATTCATTCACTGGCTCGCTTCATTGGCATGCGCAACCCAGAACATCTCGATTGGTGCTCTGAGATTCGTAGCATCCCCTTCAAGAAGGGGCCGAAGCCGGAACTGACCTACCTCGAGAAACCGGAGATGGACGCGCTGCTTAAGGCGCCAAACCAACGGACGGGGCAGGGCAAACGTGACTACGCCCTGCTGCTGTTCCTCTACAATTCCGGAGCCCGGGCGGATGAAGCCGCCCGGCTGATTTTGGCCGACCTTGCCTTGGGAAGTTCGCCATCAGTGCGCATTACCGGGAAAGGCGCCAAGATTCGACATTGCCCATTGTGGAAATCCACTGCCGACGTCCTGACCAAGCTCACTGCTGGGCGTGCTCAGGTCGAAAACGTCTTCCTTAATCGGCGAGGTCAGCCGATTACGCGTTTCGGTATCCATGCACTTGTGAAGCGATGCGTAGCCAAGGCCAGTCATCAAATGCCCTCCCTTGACGCCAAGCAAGTGAGTCCCCATACAATCCGACATACCACCGCGGTTCACCTGCTCCGCGCTGGCGTCGACATCAATACGATCCGGGCTTGGCTCGGCCACGTTTCCCTGGACACTACCCACATATACGCTGAGGTTGACCTCGAGATGAAGGCCAAGGCGCTTGCCCACTGCGAAATTGGCGGCGAAGAGACCTTCAAGCGGTGGAGGAATGAGCCCAATCTGATTACCTTTCTGAAGAACTTGTGAATTCACGAAACCCCAGGATTATGTGCTGCCCTCGGAACCGTAGCCCCTGATTCATGGGAAGGGCAAAGCGACTACATAACATAACCGCGAACAACACATAATCCCGGTAAGTCGGATTGGCATCCGGGTCGTAGCGGCACGAATACGAGACACCGCTGCGCAGATTGTCCGGCACGATCAGGCTCGG
>JAACEL010000445.1 GCA_011682535.1 Nitrospiraceae bacterium
AATGTGTTGGTGACCTGCCGTCATGTCAGGCGGTGTCAGGTGGAAAGCGGCCCGCCGCGGACGCCCAAAACGCTGCTTTTGGGCCAAATCCAGCGACGGTCGGACCTGCCAGCCTCGATTTTGACGCCCACACTAACGTTATGGTTCAGCGGCGGCGCATAGCACCGTCCGCTGCAACCGGTTGTGTGCTGACCGTCTACCACCAGACGAGGTCGAAGCGGTCGAGGTTCATCACTTTGTTCCAGGCGGCCACAAAGTCGCGCACGAACTTCTCTTGGTTATCCTCCTGAGCATAGAATTCCGCTTGGGCGCGCAACTGCGAGTTTGAGCCGAAGACCAGGGCCACCCTGGTCGCCGTCCACTTGCGCTCGCCTGTTTTGCGGTCGTAAGCCTCGAAGAACCGGGCGTCTTCCGAAGTGGGTTTCCACTCCACACCCATGTCCAGAAGGTTGACGAAGAAGTCGTGGGTGAGCGCGCCCAGCCGCTCGGTGAATACGCCGTGGGAGGTGCCGCCGTGGTTGGCCCCGAGCACGCGCATTCCACCGACGAGCACCGTCATCTCCGGCACGGTGAGTGTAAGCAACTGAGCTTTATCGATGAGCGCCTGCTCGGCAGGGAAGCTGCACCCCGGCTTCAGGTAGTTCCGGAAGCCGTCGGCCACCGGTTCCAGGTACCCGAACGATTCAACGTCGGTCTGTTTCTGGGTAGCGTCGGTGCGTCCGGGAGCGAAGGGGACATCCACCTGGAAGCCGGCGAGGCGGGCCGCCTCTTCTACGGCGGCGTTGCCGCCAAGAACGATGAGGTCGGCAAGGGAGACCCGCTTGCCGTCCTTTCGGGAGCTGTTGAAGGCGCTTTGGATTTGTTCGAGCACGCCAAGCACTTTCGCGAGTTGTTCGGGCAGGTTGACTTCCCAGTTCTTCTGCGGAGCCAGGCGGATGCGGGCGCCATTGGCACCGCCGCGCTTGTCTGAAGCGCGAAAGGTGGAAGCCGCCGACCAGGCAATGTAGACCAGCTCGGCTATGGAAAGCCCGGCGTCCAGTATCTGCTTTTTGAAGACAACGGCATCCTGCTTGTCGATCAGGTTCCGATCGACCGGAGGCAGCGGATCTTGCCAGTTCAGGTCCTCCTTGGGAACCTCGGGGCCGAGATAGCGGGCCTTCGGCCCCATGTCACGATGGGTGAGCTTGAACCACGCACGGGCGAAGGCGTTGGTCAATTCGTCGGGGTTATCCCGAAATCGTTTTGCGATCGGGCCGTAGACGGGATCCATACGCAGCGCAAGGTCGGTGGTGAGCATGATCGGCTTGTGGCGCTTGTTGGGGTCGTGTGCGTCCGGCGCCATATCCGCGGGTTCCGGATCGACAGCTACCCACTGCCATGCGCCGGCGGGGCTTTTTTCCAGGTTCCAATCGTACTTGAAGAGGAGTTCAAGGAAGCTGTTGTCCCACTTGGCGGGAGTCGGGGTCCACGCACCCTCGAGACCGCTGCTGATGGTGTCGGGGCCCTTGCCGTTCCGGTAGCTGTTTTTCCAGCCCAGACCCTGTTCTTCGAGGGGCGCCGCTTCAGGCTCGGGACCCACGTATTTTTTCGGATCAGCGGCGCCGTGGCATTTGCCGAAGGTGTGCCCGCCGACGATGAGAGCGACGGTCTCCTCGTCGTTCATACCCATACGCTTGAAGCTCTCACGGATATCTTTTGCGGCAGCGAGGACATTCGGCTCGCCATTCGGACCTTCGGGGTTGACATAGATCAGACCCATCTGAACGGCGGCAAGCGGTTTTTCCATTTCCCGTTCGTCACTGTGGCGTTCGTCGCCCAGCCACTCCGACTCCGGTCCCCAGTAGACATCTTCCTCTGGCTCCCAGATGTCCACGCGACCGCCACCGAAGCCGAAGGTCTTGAATCCCATATCCTCCAAGGCGACGTTGCCCGCGAGAATCATCAAATCGGCCCAGGAGATTTTGTTGCCGTACTTCTTTTTGATGGGCCAAAGCAGTCGGCGCGCCTTGTCGAGGTTCACGTTGTCGGGCCAACTGTTCACTGGCGCAAAGCGCTGGTTGCCAGTGCTCCCGCCGCCGCGTCCGTCAAAGACGCGGTAGGTGCCCGCGCTGTGCCAAGCCATGCGAATGAAGAGGGGGCCGTAATGGCCGTAGTCGGCCGGCCACCAGTCCTGGGATTCGGTCATCAGCCGGCGGAGGTCCTCCCTCAGCGCCTCGTAGTCGAGTTTGGCAAAGGCCTCGGCATAGTTGAAATCCTCGCCCGTGGGCTTGAGCGTGGGCGGGTTCTGATAGAGGATTTTCAGGTTCAGTTGGTTCGGCCACCAGTCCCGGATCATGTTCCCTCCCAGAGTGGTGTGCTTGTAGGCGTCTCCAGTTACCGGGCACTTGCTTTTTTCATTCATCGCTATTCTCCTTTCTTTAAAGATTGGGTTTGTACAGCTAACGAAGTAAGGATTGACGTGGGGTGCGGCCAGGACGCGGCCAGACCTGCTTGAGCGGAAGCAAACCTCATGATCCCCAACCGCCGTGAGCAGAGAAAGCCACCACAGTGTCTCTTGTTGAACTGAGCCGGATAATGAGCCCTGCTGCTTTGGGGATTAAGGCGGGGAAATCGCCCTTGTCTCAGAATACAACCACCAGGAAAGCGTTGTCAAACACGCCTTTGCCAGGCCACCGCAACGGATTGCCGTCAAAACGAACCGGGGGCTCCCGTACAAACAACCCGACCGCCGACCGGGCCCGAATTGACACCGAAGACCGGCGCCTTGCGACCGCCAGCGGAAATGTGTTGGCGACCTGCCGTCATGTCAGGCGGTGACAGGCGGGAAGTGGCCCGCCAAAACCACCGACAGTCAGGCCTGCCAGCCTCGGTTTTGACAACCGCGCTAACGGCGGGCGTCAGTGGCGGGCGGCGCTTCCGGCCCACGCCCGAGGCCCGAGCCGCCAAAGGTCTCGAAGCCGCGGGCTAGGCTAGCACTGCGGGCGGGAGCGCTCTCCTGAGCACAGTCGAAGGACCGTCCCTTGGACGCAAGTGTTAGCGTCGCCAGGGGTTGAGTGAGATGGCGGGGGCGGGACAACGCTCGAAAACCTTGGCGCTGGGGGCCAACCGGCGAGATTCGACAGACGCTGAACGCCCGACTTTATGCTACCACGCGCCGTTCCACCTAGCCAGGCGGACGTTGAACGTCTCCTTTGCTGAAGAATGGGCGGCCGTGGGCACGCAGTAAGCATGATAAAATTGGTTATCGATACACGTCTCGCCGATGTCGTATTCTCACGATCTCAATGCGGAGAAGCGCAGATTCTACCGTATACACCACGCGGTAATCTCCCACCCGTAGACGATAGGAACGCGTTGACCCCGTGAGTTTTACACCGCCATGGGGATATGGATTCTCGGCTAGCTTCTCTATTGCTTGAAAGACTCTTCGTTGGACAGACGCAGGCAACCGTCGGAATTCCTTCAGCGCCGAGCGTTTCCATTCAATCTGATAAGATGCCATCAGATTTCAAAATATCATACACTTCCTGGTGGGAAATCGTAGGTTCTTCCTTACGTTCAGCAATGACGGCTAGATCATGGATGTCTTCGAGTAGTTGATTGAATCGTTCAATAGGCACGATAACTGCTTGCTTTTGACCATCTTCATCGGTTATGTATTGGACGTTCAGATTTTCTACAGTAAGCATGGGTATTTCCTCCATGGGTGACCGTAATTACATCTCAAATATAACAAATGTGGTGGAATAAAGCAATCATCTTCCATTGCCCACCTCCCCTCTCTGTCACGGATCGCCCGAACAGATATCCTTGCAAATACCGATCGTCACTCATGACTTCTGCCTAAGGCCTAAGCCAACGCCGCGCCCGAGCCGACTTTGCTCTTTCTTGCACCCAACGCTCACTTTCAACGGGACGCGGCCAGAACGAGCCTACGTCTGAATATGCTTCCACCAAACGAGCGGGCGCATGAGAAACAAGAAACAAGACAAGCCAGTATTTCCTCATGACCACACGCCCATGCTCCTTTTAGAAGAGAGCCCTAACGGTGGACGTCAGCGGCGGGCGGGTCGTACGGCCAACTTTCGTGACCGGCGAGTCTTACGCCTGCGCGTGGCGCTGCTTACCTCGCGGGCGCCAGCCCGTCCGCCTGCACGCATTGTTAGGCCGCCCTATCTGTTGCTTTGCCCCTCAGTTCTTGAGAACCAAAGGGAGAAACACCTGACAGGGCCAGGGACCATCGACGCAAACCATCACATCGTAAGTAGGCCATGGACGACCAGGCTCCAGTTCGC
>JAACEL010000093.1 GCA_011682535.1 Nitrospiraceae bacterium
GGGCGGTGGCGGTGCCGGCCGCGTCGGTGAGAGCCGTGAGTTCCGTACCGCCGTTCTCCTCAAAGCGCGCGCCGGTTTCGGGGTCTTCGATCGTGAACGTGACTTCGACATTGGTGGCGGGCCGGCGTCCGCCCTTACCGCCGAGCTTGCCCTTCTCGTGCGGGCCTTCGACGAGCACCCGCAGCGGCTTGTCGAGCGGTGTGTCGTACAGGCCGCACTGGTTGTTGCCGTCGGCATGCGGTTCCAGGATGATCCGGTCGGCGGGAACCTCCGTGCGCGTGCCGCAACCCCATAGCGCGAGGAGTAGGACGAGCGGAACGGTGAAGCGTACGATTCGGCCTGTTGGCCTGCGGGTAAACATGAAGACTTGACCCTTGTGTGTAAGGCGTGGCGTAGTGACCACGGTTACCATGAACAGCCCCAGCCGTTCGCACACGGGCTTGGGTGCTCAAGAGCCCCGATAATATCACGCTTCGAAGAGAGGGCACAACCGCCTCGCCGCGAGTGTTGCCTGGCGAGGCGGGAGGGGCTATATTGCCTGAACTGACGGCAAGGGCCGGAACGCGGGTTAACCAGACGAAAGGATGGGGTGGGGATGCCGTCCGGCCTCTCCCCCTCTACATTGCGCCATGATGATAATCGCTCTGATCGGAATGACCGCACTGCACGCCATCGAACTCCCCGCCGGGGCTTCGCCGGATCCGGTGACGTTCGAGCATTTCCCCGATCGGCTGCACACGTTCGTGTGGGTGAACTGGGAACTGGTGCCCACGGAACGGCTTGCCGAAGTGGCTGGGGCGACCCCCCAGCAGATCGCCGAGCTGGGCCGTTCGATGGGGCTGCCGGAGCCACCGGCGATCTCGGAAGACCAGTGGCGGCGCTCGTACATCACCATCATCCGCCGCAATTGGCATCTGTTGCCGTACGAGCAGATGCTGACCCTGCTGGATTGGACGGCGCAAAAACTGGCGTTTACCCTTCGCGAAGACGACTTCCTCTACATCAAGCTGGGCAGTCTGAAGCCCAAGTGCGAACCGTTGGTCTATGCGCCCCCGTCGGCGCAGGCCGCGGCGAGAGCGTCCGAGATCCGCGCGGTCGTGTCCGAGGCCTTTCCCCAGGGCTTGGCCAAGGCTGAGGATCCCCTGTTCGGCTTTGTTGCGCGGCTCTCGGCGATGCCCGAGGGGCCAACGGCGCCGGGAACTTCAGATTCCGAGACGCCCCTGTTTTCGCCACGGTTCTGTTCCTCGTACTTTATGCTCTATGGCGATCCCTTCCTGGAGACGGAGACGGAGGCGTATCCGGACGGGTACCTGGCGCGTCTGGCGGACTCGGGCGTGTCGGGGGTGTGGCTGCAGGCGGTGTTGTACAAGCTGAGTCCGTTCCCCTGGGATGAGAAACGCAGCGAGCACTGGCAGGAACGGCTGGTCAACCTGGGCAAACTGGTGGCGCGCGCCAAACGGCACGGCATCGGCGTGTACCTCTACCTCAACGAACCGCGCGCCATGCCGCTGGACTTCTACGAAGAACGCCCGGAAATGAAGGGCGTGGTCGAGGGCGATTACGCGGCCATGTGTACGAGCAATCCCGCCGTACAGGACTATCTGCGCAGCGCCGTGAGCACCATCTGCAAGGCCGTGCCCGACCTTGCGGGCTTCTTCACGATCAGCGGCTCCGAGAATCTCACGAACTGTTGGTCGCACCGTCACGGCGAGCGATGTCCCCGCTGCAAAGACCGTGGCCCGGAGGTCGTCATCTCCGAACTCCATGGCCTGATCCGCGAGGGCATCGTGCAGGCGGGGGCTCAGACCCGCCTCATCGCTTGGGACTGGGGATGGCCGGACGGCTGGGTCGAGGGCATCGTGGGCCGCCTGCCAAAGGAAGTGTCGCTGATGAGCGTGAGCGAATGGAGCATTCCGGTAACCCGCGGAGGGATCGATACCGTCGTGGGCGAGTACTCCATCTCGGTGGTGGGCCCGGGACCGCGCGCCACGCGGCACTGGGGGTTCGCGCGCAGCCGTGGATTGAAAACGTTGGCCAAGGTACAGGCGGGCAACACGTGGGAGCTGTCGGCCGTGCCCTACATCCCCGCCGTGGCCAACGTCGCGCAACATGCGGCCAACCTGCGTAAGGCCAATGTCGATGGCCTCATGCTCGGGTGGACACTCGGCGGCTACCCGTCTCCCAACCTCGAGGTATTCGCCGAGAGCGGCCGCCCGGAGGAACGAAGCGTCGACGAAGTTCTGCAAGTTGTCGCCGCGCGCCGGTACGGCGCCTCCGCGGCCCCCGCGGTGGTCAAGGCGTGGAAAGCGTATAGCGTGGCCTTCAGCGAGTTCCCATACAACGGCGGCCTGCTGTACAACGCCCCGATCCAAATGGGGCCGGCCAACCCGCTGTGGGCGGAAGACACCGGATATGCGGCCACCATGGTGGGCCTGCCGTACGACAATTTCCCCCGCTGGCGGGCCAACTTCCCCGAAGACGTGTTCATCGGTCAGTTCAAGAAGATGGCCGACGGGTTTGACGCGGCCCTCGACGCACTCCGTCGGAGCGCCAAAGACATCGAGCTGACGCCCAGCCAGCGTACCGCGCTGGCATCCGAGATGGATGTCGCCGAAGCGAGCGCTATTCACTTCCGAAGCGTGGCGAACCAGGCACGCTTCGTCCAGGCGCGGCAGGCGTTGGCCACGGCGAAAGATGAGGCCGCGCGCCCGCTGCTCGACACGCTCGAGCACGTGTTGGAGAGCGAGGCCTCGCTGGCCGTGCGCCTGCACGCCATTCAACAGCGCGACTCGCGCATTGGGTTCGAGGCGTCCAATCACTACTTCTACGTACCGGGCGACCTGGCGGCGAAGGTCGTCAACTGCCGCTATCTGCTAACGCACTGGCTGCCCGGCGAACGCGCGAAGCGCGGGTTGGGCGGGTAGTAGACCTGGGGCGGCACGCGGTTGACACACCCCGGCGGGCCACGGGATACTAGCGCCTCGATTGGATGACCGTGCACGAACCTTAGGAGGGATTGGCGGTAATGGTGAACAGCACATCGGGCGAGGGACGCATTCCGACGCTTCACGTTGAGGCGGAGTCGATCCCGCAGGCCTATTTCCGCGCGATGAAGGCCGTGTGGGAGAACGGCCTGGCGATCCGCACGGAGTATGATCGGAAGAACGAGGCGGGGGACTACATCGATCCGCCCAGCCGCGACGCGCGTGTGTTGATCGAGGTGAAGGATCCGTTCGCCCAGCCGCGCTACCCGCCGATTTCGTTCTGCGAAATCGGCGCCTACCTCGCCGAGATCATGGGAGCGAAGGATTTTCGCGTGCTTCCGATGGATCGGCTCAAAGAGGCCCTCGACGGCGAGTTGTCCACGCAGGAGTGGCCCTACACGTATCACCAGCGCCTCTTCGCGCACCCCTGCGACGACGGGACCACCGTGGACCAGATGGCGCTGGCCGTCGAACGCGTCGCCCGGACGCCTTACACCCGGCGGGCCATTGCGTCGACGCCGGTGCCCCATATTGACCCGCACTTGAAAGAGGATGTGCCGTGTCTGCGCGAAGTCCAGTTGCGGTGTCCCGAAGATGCCGGCGGCAATCTCGCGCTCAACATGAATACCATGTGGCGTTCGCGCGACCTGTACAAGGCCTGGGGCGACAACGTGATCGCCATCACCTTCATGCAGAGCACACTGGCGCGCGCTATAGCGGAGCAGTCGGGACGCGAGGTCCGGGCCGGCAGCTACGCGGACTACAGTGCGTCGCTCCACATCTACGGCCAGGATTTTGCCGCCGTGGGCGGGAGTGTCGAGCGGGGGCTCCAGAGTTTCTTCGATTCGTTCGACGAGGAGACCTTCGTGGCGCGTTCGCTGACGAGCGAGATGGCGGCCGAGATGCTCGTGCTGCCGCAACTGCGCGAACTACTGAGTGAGCGGCAACGGGAGCAATGGCAGTTCCCGCCCGAATCGGTGGCCATCATCGAACGACTGATCGCGGGGATTGAGAGCGGCGAATACACGGCGTGACACGCGATTCGCCGGAACGCGGGGAGGGTGTCTAGTGAGTAGCGGCCGCGGTATGACACGACAGGAGTTTCTGGGCGCCGGCGCTACCGCGCAGGAAGACAACAGGCGCAGCGTACGCGTAGGTTTCGTGGGCATCGGCAATCGCGGCACGTACCTGTTGCGCACACTCCCCGCTCACCGCGCCAATCGCTGCGAAAACCGCGACAAATCAGGCATCATCTGACACTTCGGGCGCGCCACAGTACGCCACCCGGCGTTCGGGTTCACAGGCTGTACATCGCCACGAATGCGGTGGTATGGTTCGGCGATAGGCAGGGGACGTGTGCAATTGTAGGGAGTGCGACTCATGCAGAACGACGCGGCGGGGAAATTGGCGATTGACGGAGGCAAGAAGACACGCACGGAGCCGTGGCCGGCACGACGGCTGTTTTCGGAGGAGGAGAAGGCGGCGGCGGCGGCGCTGTTCGACGAGGCCATCGAATCGGGCGGGGTGTTCGCCTACGGCGGCGCAGAGGAGGAGGCCTACTGCCGCGAGTTCGCCGAGTTCATGGGCGGCGGCTACGCGGACGCGGTCAATTCGGGCACGTCGGCGGTGTACGTCGCACTGCGCGCCCTCGACCTGGAGCCCTTCACCGAGGTCATCGTCCCGCCTGTTACCGACATGGGTGGCGTGATGCCGGTGCCGCTGCTGAACTGCATCCCCATCTGCGCCGACACGGCCCCGGGCAGCTACAACTGCGGCCCCGAGCAGATCGAGGCGCGTATCACCGACCGCACGAGCGCCATCCTCGTGGCCCACATCGCCGGGCAGCCGGTCGACATGGACCCGATTCTCGAAATGGCCAACGCACGCAGCATCCCGGTCGTCGAAGACTGTGCCCAGGCCCATGGCGCCACCTACAAGGGGCGTCTCGTCGGCACGATGGGCGACACGGCGGCCTTCTCGACGATGTCGGGTAAGCACCACGCCACCGGCGGCCAGGGCGGCGTCGTCTTCGCCCGGGACGAAGCGCTCTACTGGCGCGCCCGGCAGGCCTCGGACCGGGGAAAACCCTTCGGCATCGAGGGGGGCGCATTCAACGTGCTCTGCGGGCACAACCTGAACCTCAACGACCTCAGCGCCGCCATCGGGCGCGTCCAATTACGCAAATTGCCGGAGAACGTGGCAAAGTGCCGGCGGGCCGCGCTCGCAATCGCCGATCGGTGCGAGACACTGCAAGCCGTCACGGTGGACCGTGGTCTCCCCGAGACCGAGGGCGCGTTCTGGTTCGTGGTGTTCCGGCTCGACCTCGACAAGCTCAGGGGCGACGTGGACACCTTCGTGGCGGCCGCCCAGGCGGAGGGCCTTCCGTTCAACGCGCGTTACACACGGCCGTTCACGGACCACGACTGGTTCAAGAACCGCGCCGTGTTCGGCACGAGCGGTTACCCGTGGACGTGCCCCCTGTACAAGGGCGACCCGGACCAAGTGTATCCGTTGCCCAACATGGAGGCCGCCCACGCCAGCCTGTTCATGCTCAAGGTACACGAAAACGTGACGGGGAAAGAGGCGGACGACGCGTTCGCCGCGTTGCGCAAGGTCGAACGGGCCTACCTGAAGTAAGGTGGCAGCGGTTTCAGTCACTTCGCGTTGCTGTCACCCCGTTCGGGGCTCGTTGCCGAGGCCGGTTTTCCGTGGGTTCGCTTTGCTCACCCACGTGCTGCCAGCCCTTCGGGCCTATTCGCCGTTCGGCGCACCCTCGCCCGGCGTGGGGCGTCCGAACCATCCCAGAAGTGAAATATTCACGCCCTTCGACCGTCCGTGGAAATTGAGGCTCACGCAGGCCTTTTTGGTTGACATTGTGTCAGCGCTTGGCTAAGGTACAAAATACAAGGGACGGTATGGTCGTGGAAACCAAGGGCAACATGTGGACTTAGTCCTACTACGAGCCAGTCCACGGCATGGGTGCTCTGGGGGCATCCGGCAATGAGAGAAGCCCGGAGCATCCTTGAGAGCCCGTCCCGCCATTCGGAGTAGCAGCTTCGACATGATCGATACGCCACCACCGGTAGAGTCCCAGGATTCGGCCAGACGCGAGAACCAGTTGCGTTTCGTGGTCGATGCTTCGTTGCGCTACTGGAAACTGATTGCCGGCGTGACCTTGGCGACCACCTTGGGTTACGGTCTTTTCGGCGTTTTCTCCCTCTACAACGCCCCCCCTCCGCAATATGAGGCCAGCCTGCAATTGGCCATCAAGCAATCGCACTGGGAGAGCCAACTCCCCCTCCACGAGTCGGCCTCGGAGTTGCTCAAGCTCTCACCCCGGGAACTGATCAAACGCGTAGAGAAGGAGGCCGTCGCGAAGACCGTGTTGGCCGCCTTGGAACAGGACACGGAATCTCCTGCTTCGGCAACGCCGGCCGAGGCGGCGCAGGGCGGCGCCATCGCCCGCATTGCCAGCGCAATGTCGCTGACGGAAGTACCCGAAACGAATCGCCTGACACTGATCGTCCGCTCGCCAGACAGGTCGTGGGCCGCGCGCGTGGCGGATGTGGCCGCTCAAGCCTTGGCCGAGCACAACAATGAGAATCTCAGCGACGCCATCGAGAACGCACGTACCTTCATTCAACAGGAGTTGGCCACGATACGTGTCGCCCTCGACAACGCGGAAGCCAAGGAATGGGCGTTCCTCCGGGAGAAGGGCTTCAATACTTACGAAGACGTGTCGCGCCAGCTACGCGGGAAGACGGAAGAACTGGCCGAAGCACAGGCGGAGAAGACGGGCGTTCTGCGGGACTTGGGCGACATCGAAGCCGAGTTGCACAGGAATGATGAGACGCTGCCGGTGGCGCTGTCTCAGATCACGGACTCGCTGATCGTCAAACTGATTGAGGAGCTGGAGGAGCTGCGGATCGAAGAACTCGCGATGGCGATCGTGTACGAAAATGCATATCCCCCTTTGGTCGATATACGCGCGGACATCGCGGAGAAGGAGGAGACGGTACTCGAAGCGGTCCGCCGTTACGAAGAGGCCAACGCTCCGGGCGAGAACGCGTGGGACAGCCGCCGCGACCTGCGGCGCCGGCACATGCAACTGCAGTTGCGCTGCTCGGAACTGGAAACCCAGATCAAGGCGCTGGAACAGAGCACCGCCGACCTGTTCGAACAATTGCCTGAATTCGCCCGGGACAGCCATGGCTTCAGCCAGATCCTGCGCGAAGTCGAGGGCTACCGCAAACAGTACGACCGGATGCTCGAGCGGGACTTTGAACTGCGTTCTACTATCCGCGCCGGGGCTGGACAGTTGGAACGGTTCAGCGATGTGGTGACCAAAGCGCTTCCGGTGTCGACGCCCCGGCACGGCATCAATTTCGCTATCGGCGCAATCGTAGGTCTGGTCGTGGGTTTCGCGCTCGCGATCACGCTCGACATGATGGACACGTCCATCCATGACGAAGATGACATCGCTCGCTACTTGGATAAACCGGTAATCGGCACGATCCCGCTGATGCGCTTCCCGTCGCGCGGCCGCCGGCGCCAGAAACCGCCCCCCGAGACCGACATGCAGGCGGCCCCCTGCCTGGTCACGATTCGCGACCCCCAGTCGCCGATCGCGGAGGCCTACCGCATCCTGCGAACGAACTTCCAGTTCGCGACCTTCGACGCCGAGCCCCGCACGTTGATGATCACGAGCGCCGTTCCCGGAGAAGGCAAGACGACCACGGCCATCAACCTGGCCGTGGCAATGGCGGCGAACGGCCTGCGCGTACTCCTGCTGGACTGCGACCTGCGCCGCCCGAACGTCCACCGCATGCTGGGTCTGGCACGCAGCCCCGGCCTGGGCGAGGTGCTGGGTGAAAATGCGGATCCCCATGGCGTGATCCAGCCAACCCAGATCCAAAATCTGCTGGTCATGACCAGCGGTGGCCTGCCGTCCAACCCGTCGGAACTGATCGGGTCGGAAAGAATGCAGACGCTCATCAATCGACTGGGACAGGAGTTTGACTTGGTGGTGTGCGACGTGCCGTCGGTGATCGTCGTAACAGACCCGCTCGTAATGGCCAAGCAAGTCGACTCGATCCTCATGCTTGTATCGGCGAACAACGCGCGCCGCACGACCATTGCGCGCGCGCTAAAGCTGCTCAACGCCTCCCGGGGCAATGTGGTCGGCATCGTGCTGAACGGACTCGAGGCAAGCCGCCGACGCAACTATTACTATTACTACTACTATGAAACCGAAGGCAAACGGCAGAAACGCCGCTGGCACCACGCGTGATGGCGGCCAGGAGACCAAGGCGACGGACTTGGGCGCGGTGCCTTCTCACGTGAGGTCTCGCAGGAGCGCGGCGAACCAGGGCCTGTCGCGCACATCCGCGAAGTAATGATGCTTCGCCAGTTCCGCGCGCGGCAGCAATGTGCCCGCCTTGCGTGCCCGCTCCAGCCACTTGCGGCACAGCGCCTCCTGACCAAGCCGCGCCCCGATACAGGCCAGACGCCACGACCCACTGCCCGGCGCCGCGTGTTCGGCACGAAGGAGGTCGTCTTTGGCTTCGGTCAGCAGGATCTCGCGCTCGTGCCCTTCCACGAAATCGGCCTGCATCATCTTCACTTCAGCGTGCTGAATGTGTGTTTCTTCACTGCTCACGGGTGTACTCCACTGCGAACTCACGTGTCTCGGTTTCCGGACCGTACCGCACGCGTCAAGGCGCCTGGACGGTGATGTCGGCCCACTCGCCGGGCCTCACGTTGCGGGTGTAGGTACGCTCCCGCGGCTCGTCTCCGCCGGAGACAACGCGGATAGTGTAGCGACCCGGCGGCACGAACCCCAAGCGGAATGAGCCATCGGCGGCGGCTTGTGCCTGCTGGAGAACATGCTCGGGGGCATCGGCGGGGATGAGTTCGGCCGACACGCCGGTGCTATCGCCCAGAACGCGGCCCGAGAACCCGCCGAACGTGGCGATGTCCCATTCGCCCTGGCCCTCGACCCCATCGGTCACCGTGATCATCACACGCCCCCAGTCGACTTCCTCGACCGAGTCGAAAAGTTCCACCACGTAGTCGCCGGGGGGCGCAAACATCAGCCGGAAGGCCCCGGTGAATGCGCCCGCGTAGGGTGTGCAGACTGGGCCGGGGCGCGCGACATAGAGCTTGGGCGACGCCACCAAGCCTTCCACCGGAACGCCCCCGTCGTGCAAGCGTCCCGTGAACCCGCCACCATGCGTCAATCGTACCTCCAGCGTGTCGTCCACAGGCACGGCTCCGAGAAAAACAAACGAGACGGCATAGCCCTCGGCCCACACGGCGATGTAGTCGGCTTGCCCGGTGTGAATGGGGTCCATTTCAAAACTGCCGTCGTCGGCGGTTCGGGCTGAGACCAAGACGCCGGTGACGGGCATCCGGAGGAGTTCGGGCGACACGGATCCGCGGGCCTGGCGTACCGTTGCCCCCGACAGCGGCATCCCGTTCAGGGCGTCGATTACTCTGCCGCGCAGGGCGAGCCAACGGTCCAGTTCGATGGTGGCCGCGTCAACAACCTCGCCGGGGGCGATATCGGCCAAGGTAAAATGAACGGCAGCTTCGCCCGGCTCGTAGCCCTCGGCACGCACGCTGACCTGTGAAATCTGCTCTAGACTCGACTGCGTCAGAAACGTGCCATCGCCCGAAGCATGCCGCGTCCACTCACTCCCCCGCCCCGCGCCCCACCGGACCTCAAACCGAGTGACGGGCCGGCCCGACAAACGGTCAACGACGCGGAAACGTGCGCGGCCGGGCTCTTGACGTTGCTCTGGCTCGGCGGCCGGAATGTTCTCCGTCTCTTCCAAAGCGGGTGAAACCGGCTCGGCGGGGGGCCTAGTGGGCTCCCTAGACGTAGACTCAGGCGGATCCTTCGTGAGATGCGGCGCCGGATCGGCCGCGTCGGCGTCGTCGATAGGGCGCGAAACCCGCCAAAATCCTACCAGCACGCCCACCACAATCAAAAAGGCCACGACGCTGGCCGCGATAGTCGCTCGCATCGACTCACACTCCTCAGAAAGACTGGCTTCCTATGGGCTTATCCTACCTCAGACAGATGCCCTTTTGCGACTTTTGGGCCCGGATCCGGGCCAGTTTGCCCCCCTCGCGAGCGGAGCAGAGTTACCGTTAATGATGGAACGTTGAACGTCCCATTTCGGCAACAAAAGATAGGACTTGAACTTACGAGGTTTTGATGTCATAATATGCGGGCAATTGAACATTATGTTTGAGCGGTGGCCCTTCGGATTCAATGCTGAGTTGGACGGGTGGCCGCTTGGACAGGGAACCGCGCGCGAGTGATACGTACGTCACCGACGTGTGCGGTGGGCAGCAGCGTGGACGGGGGTTTCCCCGAAGAAACAGAAAGGACTGCAGAGAACGATGGCAACAGGAATAGTGAAGTGGTTCAGCGATGAGAAGGGGTATGGGTTCATTACGCCGGAGGATGGTGGGGAGGACTTGTTCGTCCACCACACCGCCATTGAGATGGAAGGCTTTCGGACGCTGCGCGAAGGGCAGTCGGTCCAGTATGAAGCCCGCCCCGGTAAGAAAGGAATGGAAGCTGCTAGCGTGTCCCCCATCTAGTGGGTCACGCGTTCGTTAGAGCTATCAAAGCCCCGGCTTCGGTCGGGGCTTTTCTGTTACTCTCATAATCAAACACGGTTGGCTGGCTACGGGCTCCCCTCTCTCTGCTCGCGGAGCCCGGGAGAGTTCGGCGAGGCCGGATCGGAGACCCTCCCCCAATGTTCCAGAAGCTGCTATTGCTCGCGGCCGCCGGCGGATTGGGCACACTGTCGCGCTACGGACTCGCCGGACTTGTCCAACGTTTGGCCGGTGCGGAGTTCCCTTGGGGAACCTGGGTGATCAACGTGCTTGGCTGCTTCATCGCGGGCGCCCTCGCTACCCTGTTCGAGAACCGCATCAACATCACACCCGACACGCGGATCGTCATTATGGTCGGTTTTGTGGGAGCGTTCACCACGTTTTCCACCTTCATGCTCGAAACGGGACGCCTGTTCAACGACGCCGAGTGGCTGCGTGCCTTCGGCAACTTGGCGCTCCACAACGTGATTGGCTTGGCCGCGCTGTTCGCGGGACTCGCAGTCGGCCGAATGCCCATCGGAGGTTCCGGATCATGAGACTGCCCTCGGAAGCGCAATGCCTGAGGATCTTCATCGGTGAAACGGACAAACACCATGGCCGCCCGCTGTACGAAGCCATCGTGGAAGGAGCCCGCAACCGCGACATGGCCGGGGCGACGGTGCTGCGCGGTTGCGAGGGGTTCGGCGCACGTAGCCGCATCCACACGACAAAGGTATTGCGCCTGTCGACGGACCTGCCGATGGTGATCGAGATCGTGGACGCCCCGGAGAAGATCGCCGCGTTCCTGCCCGAGTTGGACGAGATGATTGGCGAAGGGCTGGTGACGCTGGAAACCGTGAAAGTGATCACGTATCGCCACGATTCAGGCAAGGCGTGAGAAAACGCGCAACGCGGCCTTGCGAATCCCACGCCCCCGCTACTCGAGCCGCAGTTCGGCCCAGACAATCAACTGCTCTGCCTGCCCTCCCACCTGCCCGATCCGCACCGTGTTGTATCCCTCCTGCATCGCGCTCAGGGGACAGTCAAAAGCCACGGCGCGAGCAACGCCGGGCATTCCCGAATGCTCGACCTGCCCACGTGGTAGACATCCAGCCATTCCTCTCAAAGAACCGTGCTCCTCGGCGCGGGCGTCACTCGCCGCGACCGGCCAGGAGTGCGGCAACCTCGTCGCCACGGTTCAAGGCGTCCCCCAGTTCGCGCAAGTGGACGCTGATTTCGTCGAGTTCATCCGCCACGCGCAGAGCCTGCACGAGGCATTGATAGGCCATCTCCCCCTTACCCAGGTCGCGAAGTAGCAGGGCCAGATCGCGGAAGTTGCGCGCGTCCGTCGGATGCTTCGCCACCGCTTCGCGCAGAAAGCGCATCGCAACACCCGCGTCGCCCGCGGCCAAGGCCTCGCGGGCCTTGAGATTCAGAGCCTCGGACTCCGACTCCGACGGCTTAGGTTTGGGCAGGAAGACGTCCCACTTCTCCATATAGCGCAGGCGGTTTTCCTCCATGAGCGCCTCAAAGCGCTCGCCCGTCAATCCCATCCCCTCGAACGTCTTGCCGCCGTGGTGAAACACGAAGCAGTCCTCCGCCACTCCGAGGCGGTAACCCGCTTGGCGCACGCGAGTCGCGTAGTCGTCGTCCTCGTAGTTGCCGATCCCGAAGGACTCGTCAAGCAGGCCGACCTTCTCAAGAACGATGTCGCGTATGAGGATGCAGAAACCCACCAAGCGGTTCACGTCGCGCACGCTGCCATCGTTCCATTGCGCCAGTTCCGCCGCGAAACCGTCCACCGCTTCCTGGTCGGGCAAGTAGAGGCCGACCAACTGCTGGAAACCGGCGGCGCTGTTGCTCATGGGGCCCACCATGCCCAGGTCGCCGGCGCTGAGCAGGGAGCGCTCGAGGCGGCCCAGCCAACCGGGAGTGAGCAGCGTGTCGCTGTTGAGCAGGACGGCATGGCCCTCGGCACGCGCCAATCCCAGGTTCGATCCGGCGGGAAAACCGAGATTCTCCGGCGTGTGAACGACATCGGCGTCCTCCATGGAGTCGAAGTACTCCGAGACCCCGTCGCTCGAGCCGTTGTCCACGAGAATGAGGCGATAGGCGCGCTCGGTGACGCGCCGGAGCGATTCAATGCACGCCCGGCAGTAGTCAAGCTGGTTGAAGGCCGGTATGACGATGGATATCGGCTTCTCGGTCATAGCAACATTTCCCGTGTGGGCGTCACGCCCACAGGTGAAGAAATCGGGCTCTTCCGGTTCTTGGGTACTTCGTTCTGCTACCCCCTTTTTGACAGGATAACAGGATGAACTGGATGGTTTGCATCCTGCAAATCCAAGGCCCAATCGTGTAGATCATTCGAGTTAGGGCACCGTCATTCTCGCGAAAGCAGGAATCCAGGGTTGGAAGTAGAACTTGCGCATAACTTGTCATTTCGACCGAAGGGAGAAATCTCTTGCCACGGAAAATACCGGTACTTCGTCTACGTACTGACCCCGTGGAAAGACTTGGCGAGGGGTGGGGCGAGATC